>CAKQNH010000274.1 GCA_934255105.1 uncultured Pirellulaceae bacterium | reverse complement strand
TGATGCCAATGCGCTTTTTCGTGTAGCGTGCCAGATAGGCGGCCAAGCGATAATATTCGAAGTAGTCGGAAATCAAGACCGTCATTCCGCAAGCTGCCAGCACATCTACGCGCGCCAGAAAGTCACGCAGGTCGATCTGACCATTGGCTTGCAAATTGCGCATGGTGATTTCGGCCAGCGAGACCACTTGTTCCGCATCGACGTCGGTCTCGTTGAGAAATTTATCCTGCGCCGCGCGCAGCATATCCACGTTGACGTGGGTTAAAGGACGGAAACTGCCACGTTCGACCAAGATAGGCTTTTTGTACAGCACTTCGGAGGGTTGCAAGACTTCACCGCTGGCGGAAAACATGGCCGCGCTGCTGAGCCCGAGTTGTACCGGCCGCAAGCTCATGACTCGATTGTCAACTTGACGGAAGGCGATCCCCGAGAATTCGATCATATCGATCTCGATCCGCCGTGTGCTGAGGTTGTCCAGTAGCGACTCGATCAGCAGATCTGGTTCGTGATTGAGGAAGGAGGCACCGTAGACCAAATTGACACCGACAATTCCCAACGCTTCCTGCTGCAGTGCATTCTCTGTATCCAACATGCGGACGTGGATGATAATCTGGCTATCTTGGTCGCGTGGATGAGCTTGAAAGCGGATGCCCATCCAGCCGTGGCAGTCATTAGTACCGCTGAAATTGCGAGCTGACACGGTATCGGCGAAAGCAAAGAATGCGGTCGTATCGCCACGGCTCTCGCGCAATCTCTCGAGGTTCAGCCCCTGCTCGCGTTCGAGCATATCTTCCAATCGTTGGCGGCAGACGTAGCGTTCGCAGTGCCCGTAGATGGCATCGCTGACCGACATGTCGTAGGCAGACATGCTTTTGGCGATGGTGCCAGCCGCGCCACCCACGCGAAAGAACCAGCGGACAACTTCTTGACCCGCACCAATTTCAGCAAAGGAACCGTAGCGCCGAGCGTCCAGGTTGACCGCTAGCGCCTTGCGTTCTGTCGTCGGGCGTTCGGTGATTGTGCGTTGTGGCGTAAGGAGTTCAGAGGTCATCGGTGGGCCTGTAAGGAAACCATAGGAATCTTGTGCGACCTAGGTTTATGGCTTACAGCTACCGCGCAAGCTGCACAGAATTTGTCGATTTACAAGAGATTGCCGCACTCTGCGCACTACAACCCGCCTCACCCCCTTCAACCCGCATCACCCCTACAACCCGCAGCGGTCACTAAAATCGGCAGCAGTCACTACAATCGGCATCACCCCTACAACCCGCATCAATCCCTACAACCGGCATCAATCCCTACAACCGGCAAACTGCGAACAGAGCAATCTCGATGCGCAGCCACCGCATTCGTCTACGCAGTCCGCGCGTTTAGCGGGCTTGCATTTAGCGGCCTCGCATTTAGTGGCTTTGCATTTAGTGGCTTTGCATTTAGTGGCTTTGCATTTAGTGGCTTTGCATTTAGTGGCTTTGCATTTAGTGGCGAAGCCACGGCAGCACGTAGCCGTGGGTGTCAACCCACGGATTAGGCAACACAAACCGGTGAGCCGCGAAGCGGCGGTAGCAAAAGCTTGCCGCTTCCTGGCGGTCGACGGTGGCACACAATTCTGCATCGCGATGTCGAGCATCGCCCCACGCATTTGGCACTACTTCTTGGCGGCTGCCTTCTTAGCTACCGACTTCTTCGCGGCACCTTTGGTCGCAGTCTTGGACTTGGTGCTCGTTTTGGTAGCTGCCTTGAGGCTGGCACCCTTGGTCATGGGCTGCGCCTTCTTCTTGCTAGGTGTCGCGGCAGCCGCTACCGCGGACTTGCCTTTGGTCGCTACCGCCTTCTTACCAACAGCCGTTTTGGTTGCCACGGTCTTCTTGGCTGTCGCCGTTTTCGGGGCTACAGCTTTGCTCTCCTTCTTCGCGGCCGCCTTGGCTGGTGTCGCGGTTGCAGTCGCGCTAGCGCTCTTGCGCTTCTTGCCGCCGAAGGCGGATTCCCAACCAGACGCATAGGCATCGTTGGAACCAACTCGTGTAATCGTCATCGCAGAACCCTGTGACTAAAAATGATCGTAGTGAAATGTTGCCGATGGCAAGCGTGAATTGTTGCGCATGACAAGCGCAGATGCTCAAACTATACCGCGCTGCACACATGGTCAAGCGACAATGCGCAACTATTCCGAAAACGATAGAGTCAACCGGTAAAATTATTGCGCTCTACATCGCGCTCAACGCTCTTAGCATCGCGCTCAAAAAAACTGAAGTTAGCTCGTGGGCGCAACTTCATGAAAGATCTATTGGCTAGCGAAGTTGCACTGTCCAACGGAAAAGCAACCTTAGACTGCTGCGACTTGTCGTAGCTTTTCGGATGTAGTTGAGCAGCGGACAGAGTTGCGCGGGCGGAGGTATATCGGGCGGCGGACCAGCCCTTCTAAGCTAAAATATCTCGCTGGGCCTCAAACTGTTTTGTGCCGTCTGAAACATTGTTGTTCCAAGGTCTGCGCCAAAGTTACGACAAGTCGCAGCAGTCCAAAGAGCGTCTCTACGAATCAATCAAAGTCCTTCTGTCGAGCGCTGGCGGTCTACAGCCTGCAATTGTTAATCGCAGTTTCTAAGATGGCCGAGGCACCGATGGCTTCCAAGCGTTCCATCACAGCGATGACCTCCTGGCGTTTGACCATGACCCGCACCGCGCACCATCCGGAGGTTTCCAAAGCGCTGATCGTTGGAGAAGTGAAGCCGGGCGTAATGCCTTCCGCCAGCGATAGCTTGTCGCGCAGGATGTTGTACTCCAGCAGCGAATAGTCGCGGGCTATGACCACGCCTTCCAATCGCCTGGCGATGCGATCAGCCATATCGGGGTCGCGACAGGTCTTCGGATTCTGTACCAAAACCGTTTCGTAGTGTCCCAAGTCGCTCATGATCCGCAAGCGGTTAGCGGCCAGCGTGCTGCCCGTTTCCACCAAATCGACGATGGCGTCGGCCACGCCCAGCGAAATCATGATCTCCACCGATCCGCCCAGTTCGACCATGTGGGCTTCGGCTTGGTGCTCGGCCAAGTACTTGCGCGTTACATGCGGAAAACTGGTAGCGATGCGTTTGCCGTTGAGCTGCGAGGCGTCGGTAATCGGGCTGTCTTCGGGCACACACAAACTCAAACGACAATGCCCCACACCCATGGGCATGCGGATTTGAATGTCGGTGCCGCTTTCGTCAACCAAGTCGCTGCCGGTAATTCCCAAATCGATGGCCCCTTCGGCACACAGGATCGGAATGTCGTCGGTTCGCAAAAAGATAATCTCGACTGGCAAGTGTTTCACAACCGCAAACAGCGTTCGCTCTTGGCGGCGAAAATGCACCCCGGCTTGATGCAGCAGCGCGGTGGCCAGCTCGCTCAAACGACCCTTGCTAGGGATTCCGATTCTCAAATTCTCAGTCATGGTTAGCTTGGCCTCGCTGGCGTTTCTCTTCTAGTCCCGATGTCCCCTCGCGGCGCTGCAGCTCCTGCCGCAGGTGCTCGAGCGTAATGCCTCGACTCCCCAGTAGAACCCACAAGTGGTAGATCAAATCGCAGGCTTCGTAGACTAAGTGCTCGTGGGGCAGGCTCGGATCTTGCTCGATCTGCTCCGCCGCCTCGACCACTTCGCCCGCCTCTTCGATGATCTTGGCCCCCATCGCAGCCACACCGCCGCGGATTAGCTTCGTGGTATACGAGCCTGCGGGAAGGTCTTGAGCGCGGCGATGGATTTCGGCCATCAAACGCTCGAGTACATCGTCTGTGGGAGCTGTGGAGTCTGACAAGCGATCTTCCTGCGGTCTACTGAGTTAAAGTGTGGCTGTGTATGATAGTCTGCACGGCTTGCCGACTATTGAGAAAAAGCGTACCAGCCAAACCCACCACGGTACAGAGTGGGCAAGCGGCAATTGACAAACGACAACCTCCCGAGAGCCAATGTTCCCTGACACACCTGAAAACTACTCCGACTGGATTCACCCACCACTGCGGCACGCCTGGTTCCTGACCGGCCCCACGTCCAGTGGCAAAACACCTCTGGCAATTGCCGTCGCTCAACGCCTCAACGCCGAGATCATCTCGCTCGACTCGATGGCCATCTATCGCGGCATGGATATCGGGACAGCCAAGCCGACGCCTGAGCAGCGTGCACAGCTACCGCATCACATGTTGGACGTCGTCGAACCGACCGAGTCGTTCAGCGTGTCCAGCTACGTGCTAGCTGCTCACCAAGCCGCAGCCGACATCCGTGCGCGCGGCAAACGAGTACTGGTCTGCGGTGGTACTCCGCTGTATCTGAAGAGCCTCATCCGCGGGCTATTTTTGGGCCCGCAGCCCGACTGGGAATTCCGTACGACCATCGAAACCTACTTGTCCCAGCACGGTGGCGAAGCGCTGCAGACGCGGCTGACACAAGTCGACCCACTGCTGGCCTTTAAACTACATCCGCACGATACGCGTCGGATGATACGCGCCCTAGAGGTGGCCAAGGTTACGGGGCAGCCCCTAAGCCACTGGCAGCGTCAGTTCGAAACGCCCGCTAATCCCATTGAATTTCCCGTGGCTGTGCTCCGGCTCGATCGCGCATGGCTGCACGAGCGCATCAATCAACGCGTCGAAGCCATGTTGACCGGCGGGTTGGTCGAGGAAGTCAGCGGCCTCGTCGCACGGCATGGGAAGCTTGGACGCACCGCCGCCCAGGCGGTCGGCTATCGAGAAGTGCTCGAGCATCAGCGCGGCGAATACACTTTGATGGAAACAATCGCACGCATCCAAGCCCACACGCGTCAGTTCGCACGCCGACAAGAAATCTGGTTTCGCGGCTTGAAGGAACTGCAGCCCGTAGTGCTCACTCCCGAAAGCAACCTCGAGCACTTGGTTGACCAAATAGTTGAGATCTTCACCGCTCAGCCCGAACCTCAAACTTAAACCTCAAACTCAAACTTAGACCCAAACTTAGACTTAAACTCAACCCCAAACTCATGCTGCGGTCCTAAATCCCGCCCACCGACGCCCCCATAAGTGCAGATATGCTGAGCCCCGATGCGATTGCCGTAGGTTGGTTAATGTTTTTGCTCGTGCTGGCCTGCGCGTATGCCGTGCGGCTCTATTGGCACAGTGACTATAGCGCTTGGGAGAGTTGTCTATATCTGCCAACCTACTTGGTTGGGCGGCTCTTGTGGCGGGTTCATTTCACGAACCAGCCCCCCGCTGCGCTTCTTACCAGCGGTGGAGTCCTGGCCGCCAATCACCGCAGCAGCGTCGACCCATTTTTCGTACAGTTGGCTGCTCGGCGACGAGTTCACTGGATGGTGGCCAAAGAATACTGTCATCATTTTGCGTTTGGACCATTGCTTCGCGCCCTGCAAGTCATCCCTACCAACCGCAGCGGCATGGACACTGCAGCCACCAAGGCCGCTTTGCGAATCACGCACGCCGGTCGGCTGGTAGGCATGTTTCCCGAGGGCCGCATCAATCAGACCTGTGCGCCGTTGCTTCCGCTGCGCAGCGGAGCGGCACTGGTGGCCTGCCGCTCGCACGTTCCGCTGATCCCGCTGTGGATCGAAGGCAGCCCGCTGGGGAAAGCGATCTGGAGCCCACTGCTGATGCCCGCTCGCGTGCGGATCACCTTCGGGGAGCCCATCTGGCCCCGTGAGGACAACACCCAGCGCGACGACGATGGTGAACTTGAGGCAGCATCTCAGCCACCATCTCAGCCGCCAACCGAGTCGGATAATGGCCCTCAAAAAAAACAATCCAGGACGGTCGACCTGCTGGCCGACAGCGATGCGCTGATTGTACAATGGGGCCAACAATTGATGACGCTGGCGAATTGCGCTGACGTCCCTGTAGAATTGGCCTCGCACAGAAAACGCCGGAACCGACCATGAGCGATCGCGACACCCTGTTGAATCTGACCCGCTGCCTGCTGGAAAGCATCGTCCAGGGAGATTGGGAGGCATACAACGACTTGTGTGATCCCACGTTGACTTGTTTTGAGCCCGAGGCCCGAGGCTGTTTGGTCGAAGGGATGGACTTCCACCAGTTCTATTTTGATCTGGAACGCCCCAAGACGGGTAAGCCCGCCAAGGTCCAGACCACACTTGCCAGCCCACATGTACGGATGCTGGGCAGCGATGCGGCCATTGTCAACTACGTCCGCTTAACCCAGTCGGTCGATAGCGAAGGGGTCCCGCACACTCGTTCTGCCGAGGAGACGCGGGTCTGGCACAAGCAGGGCGCGGACTGGAAGCTCGTCCACGCCCACCGCCGCCCGCTGGATTAGTGGCCTGCCCATCCCATTCAGTGGCGAGTTATCGCATCTAGTGGCGAAGCCACGGTATTTAGTGGCGAAGCCACGCCAGCATGTAGCCGTGGGTGTTAACCCACGGATTTATGGCGTAACCATTGCATTTAGTGGCGAAGCCACGGCAGCACGTAGATTCATGGCGTAACCATTGCATTTAGTGGCGAAGCCACGGCAGCACGTAGCCGTGGGTGTCAACCCACGGATTGTT
>CAKQNH010000273.1 GCA_934255105.1 uncultured Pirellulaceae bacterium | reverse complement strand
GTGGCACCTACGACAAGAACGGTCTTATCTGGCCTCTTCATGCTCACACTCTACCTCAAAAGAATGCCGGCACCTCATTTTTTTACGAGAGGGCATTTCGATTTAGACAGGGGTAGGAAAGCTTTTTCACCAGGAACAGTTGCAATCAGTTTGTAATAGTCCCATGGATATTTTGATTCGTCAGGTGTCTTTACTTGAAAGAGATACATCTCATGGACCATTCGGCCGTCCTCTCGAATTCTTCCGTTCTTAGCAAAGAAGTCGTTGATAGGCATTGACTTCATTTTCGCCATGACTTGGCTTGTTTCATCAGTCTTGGCGGCCTGCACAGCTTTGAGATAATGCATGGTTGATGAATATGCACCAGCTTGACTCATGTTTGGCATCTTCTTCATTTTCTCGAAGTAACGCTTAGACCATGCGCGCGTTTCTTCATTCATATCCCAGTAGAAGGCCTCGGTCAACATTAATCCCTTCGCCGCATCCAACCCTAACGCATGGACATCGTTGATGTACATCAATAGTGCTGCAAGGGTTTGTTTGTTGCCCTCCGTTAAGCCAAACTCCTGCGCAGCCTTTACGGCGCCAATCGTGTCCGCGCCAGCGTTGGCGAGACCAACAACCTGAGCTTTGCTGCTTTGTGCGCTCAATAGAAAAGCGGAGAAGTCGGTGGTCGCCAACGGGTGTCGGGCAGCCCCCAAAACTTTTCCGCCATGTGCGGTTACCACAGCACTAGCCTGATTTTGAAGGCTGTGTCCGAACGCATAGTCCGCTGTCAAGAAGTGCCAGGTTTTACCACCCTGAGCTACAATCGCATTTGCTGCAACGTTAGCGAGCGCGTAGGTGTCGTAAACGTAATGAACGCTGCTAGACGTGCAAAGATCGTTGGTGAGCCGATCAACTCCGGGGCCGGAGAACATGATCACCTTTTGCTTCTGTTTGGCGACCTCAAGGACCGCCAAGGCAGGTGCGGACACCGCCACATCCATGATCGCATCGACTTTACCGGTGTCAAACCATTCACGAGCCCTGCTGGCCGCGATGTCAGCCTTGTTCTGATGGTCTGCCGCAACCAACTCGATTTTTTTCCCCAGCACCTTGCCACCAAAGTCGTCAATCGCCATCTGGATGGCTGCGGCACTCCCGGGCCCAGTGATATCAGCGAATGGACCGCTTAGGTCGCTTAGTAGTCCCAAGCGGACTACATCGTCGGAAATCTTTACCTCTTGGCCAAATGTCACCGACACTGCCAGAGTCATAGAAGCAGCAAGCGTAGTGAGCTTGATCGGATGAAAGTACGAGTTCATGAAATGTCTCCTGGTTTTTAAAGTAGCGATGATGTGTATGCAGCGTTGTTAGAGAGTCGCAATGGGAGTAACTGGAGATCCGATGGCGCCTGGTAAGCGAAGAGGTGGAGCAGTCAATAGGAATCGCGTTCGGCCTCGAGAATGAAGTGCTGTTGCTAACTCTTCGAGATACCAGAGTTCGCCCAACGGCAAACCCAGCTTGAATAGACAGTGCTCATGCAGCGGCAACGCCGCATAAGATGAGCCATCGGCTGGCGTATTCCTGGATGGGTGACGTTCTACGGCATAGTTATCCGCGATAAGCCCAGCGATGCCGCTGTCAGTGATCCATTGAAGAAGTCTTTCATCTCTGCCGTCGAGCGCTGCGCAACTGCGATGCAACCGGTCGAGGTCGGGTGATCGGTTCATGGACAACACCAACTCTGCGAATCCCGTGCGTAGTAGTAGCATGTCTCCGGGTTCAACTGCGGCCCCGGTGCGCTCCATTGCATCCATCAGCTTGTCGTAGCCAATGTCCTGAAACTCTGTCCCGTAGATCAAAGCTAGGTCAACAAGTACAGCCCGCCCTTGCATTCCCTTGACGGCGAGATTCTCAATCCCCAATGCCCGGGCCACACTTTCGTCCGCAGAGCGCCCGCTACAACACGTGGGTTGGTAACGCACCGGTTTCCCTTGGTCGTTTCTCTGAGGTAGTCCGTGGTTGATCGGTCCCAGCACATGCTCGTGCCCACGGTAACCGTTGTAGTAGGTGGGCTGAACGATGCCGTTTCCCTCAGCGTCAAACAGTGAGCCGACGTGGGCCAAGGAGTCCCACTGAGTGGAGTACTGCAGGGAAATGAGAGCCTGATCGTCACTCACGACGTCAGTCGCCCCACCGTGCACATGCCCCAAGGGGAAGTTGAGATACGGTCTTTCGTCAAGACGCGTCGGTGACAAGCGGGGTGGGTGCCGCCGCGGGTTGAGGACATTGCCACCCGGATAGTCAAGCGGAAGGGAAAGACAGAGCGTTAATCCTTCGTGCACCTCCCGTATGCCCTTGCGCACCTGCTCGGGGCCTATCAAGTTCACACGCCCCAACTGATCGTCTGGCCCGAAATCTCCCCAGTTTGAGCCAGATGGTCTTTGTCTCCATCTCATCGATCCAAAGCCTCCATTGTTTTCAACTGTTTGGACTGCAGCAGTCATGATGTCGGTGCGTATCTGTGGCGTCAAAGTGTCTAGATGAAATTTCACTAGTCAAAACACGACACCGGGAAAACCCTGACTCCGCGGTTGGGCACTAGTGTTTTTTGGTTGCTCTTCGCAAGGTTCTACGAAGGGCGCGAGGCTTCTGAAGGCTTTCTGCAAGTCCATCTAATTGTTTCAAATATTGAAACTTTTCTTCGATTTCTTGACCGTGGGGGAGCGCAGATTTAGATTGGTGGCCACGATAGCGTTTCACGAAAAGAAACTAGCCTGATGCCCCCCAGTGCCCGTCCTCAAGCAGTCCTCAGCCGATCTCGCGGTGGCGGTACGTCTACCGTCGAGCGAGCGATGCGCGTCTTGCGCGTGATGTCAGAAGGCGGCAGCGCGAGACTGACCGACATTGCCATCGCGGCAATGCTGGACAAAGCCACCACTTCACGTCTGCTCGACGTGTTGGCAGAAGAGGGCTTTGTTCAGCGAGATGCTCAGAGCAAGAGGTTTTCACTTGGCCCCGAGTTCATGGTGCTGGGCGCTTCAGCGCTCAAACGCTTCGACCCGCGCGACGTTGCGCGCCCTAGCGTTCTCCGCTTACTTGGGCGCTTCGAAGACAGCGTGGTCCTATCGATTCCCAGCGGGGTCGAATCTCTGTGCATTGATGTAGAAGAAGGAACATTCCCTATTCGGGCGAACTACCTCCGAGTAGGAAGCCGTCGACCGCTGGGAGCTGGGGCGGGAAGTCTCGCCTTGTTAGCGTGGATGCCCAATGCTGAGCGTGATGCAGCACTGGAAATATTGTCAGAGCAGCTTTCTAGGTACCCGCGAATCACGGTTGACCTTCTGCGTGAGCGGATTGATGTGGCTAGGGAATGTGGGTATGCGGTGCTATTGGATGTGGTCGTCGAACGCATGGGTGGTATCGCGGTGCCGATTCTGGATGGTTACGGTCGTCCGGTCGCCGCGCTAAGCATTGCAGCCCTCAAAGAGCGAATTCTTTCGCGGGAGCAAGCGCTCGCACAAGCACTGGTCCGTGAATCAACCGTCTGTCAGGTTCGGTGGGTCGAAGCTGAGCGCACGAGCCTACGTAGGGACGCGACGAAAACCGATCTGGAGAATCCAACAAGGAAGGCCCGGCGCTTCAATGAAGGGGGGTCTGCGTGAGAGGTTCGACTTCTGCCTATCTGCGTGGCGCCGGAAGCACACCCTTCGGTCGCCATGAAGGGTCGGGCCCGTTGGATTTGATGGCGATCGCGATAGAAGAAGCGCTGGACAGTGCGCGTCTTGCCCGTGTCGACGTCGATGGCGTGCTGTGCGGATACGCGACTACTCTGCCTCATCTCATGATGTCGACACTGCTCTGCGAGCGCATGGCGTTGTCGCCGTCACATGCCAATAGCATGCAGCTTGGCGGCGCGACGGGCGCCGCCATGCTCATGTCCGCTCGAGAACTAGTCCAGAGCGGACAGTGTCGCAACGTGCTCGTTGTGGGGGGGGAAAACCGACTGACCGGTCAGTCCCGCGACAGCTCCATTCAGGCTCTGGCACAAGTGGGAGATGCCGATTTCGAGGTTCCCAACGGGGCGTCGGTGCCGGCCTACTATGCGCTACTGGCCTCCGAATACATGAGCCGTACGGGGGTAACTTCAGCAGACTTGGCGGAGTTTGCCGTGCTCATGCGGCGCCATGCATCACTTCATCCCGACGCTCATCTTCGGACACCAATTTCGTGTGACGACGTACTGAACGCAAAACCTATCGCTACACCTTTGTCGCTTCTAGATTGCTGTCCTATTTCGGATGGTGCAGTGGCCTTCGTTGTGTCTAGCTCCCCGGGTTCGGTTCACCCACCTGTGAGGATGGTCGGTGCTGGTCAAGCTCACCTTCACCAGCACCTCACTGCAATGAAAGATGTGCTGAATGTTGGCGCCGCGATCTCAGCAAGAAGCGCGTTTGCCGAAGCTGGGTTGAATCACTCTGACATCGATTACCTCGGTATATACGACTCTTTCACCATCACGCTCGTCATGCTGTTAGAGGAACTTGGGTTCGCGCCCCTGGGAGGGGCGGCAGATCGTGCACGCCGAGGTGACTTCTCCCTTACAGGCGTCCTACCGTTGAATTCACATGGTGGCCTGCTGTCCTTTGGCCACTGTGGGGTGGCGGGAGGCATGGCACATGTTGCCGAGGCATGGCGCCAGATGACGAATCAAGCCGCTGAACGACAGGTCCGCACACCTCGACATGCGTTCATTCACGCTGACGGAGGCGTCATGTCATCTCACGTGAGCCTGGTGCTGGCGGGAGGGTAAACGGTGGATACAAGAGATAAGTCCGATGCGCGCATGTCCATCGCCGAACCCTTCAAAGAGGGCTTGGGTCACCAAATAGTCCGATACCAAGTATGCGAGACATGTGCATATGTGCAGACCTTGGCGCGCTATGCATGTCAGCGATGTGGCAACTCACGCATGGTCTGGAGAGATGCATCCGGAAACGGCACCGTCAGGGCAGTTACCGTGGTCGCTCGCGCCCCATCCGAGGACTTCCGCCCATTGGCACCCTACACGTTGGTCCTTGTCCAGCTTGACGAAGGCCCCCGTTTGATGGCGCACGCTGAGCCTGGTATCCAGATCGGGGCCAGAGTGACGGCAACAGTGTTCGAGTATGTGGGTCGCCCGTTGTTGAGGTTTGTTCGGTCCGAACAGCGCTAGCGAGGCGATCAAATTTCGTCCACCACCCATCTTCAAGGAGACAAACCAATGATCAAACTGAACGTTGTTACCCGTCGACAGACCCTGTGCATCGTGCTGGGTGCCGCATGCATCGCTGTAGCTCAGCCAGCCTTGGCCAATGACTACCCCAGCAAGGCCGTGAAGCTTGTGGTTCCGTATCCGCCAGGCGGTCCCACTGACATCGTGGCACGCGTGGTTGCACAAAAACTGCAGGAACAGACCGGACAACCGTTCGTCATAGACAACCGGCCCGGTGCTGGCGCCAATCTCGGTGCGGAGGCCGTCGCAAGAAGTCCAGCCGACGGTTACACCTTACTGGTAGCCACTACTGCACACGCCATCAACCCGTCCCTCTTTCCCAAGCTTAACTATTCACTTGCCAAAGATTTGACCCCTGTTACCCAACTCACTGCAGGGCCGCTGGTGATCGTTGTGAATCCGCGTCTACCAGCAAACAACGTGAAGGAGTTGATCGCACTTGCCCAAACCAAGCCAGGAGGATTGAACTTCGCGACCTCAGGTAACGGCCAATCCACCCATCTTTCCGCTGAACTGTTCAATGCGATGGCTGGCACCAAGATGACTCACGTCCCATACAGGGGAAGTGCCCCGGCTCTCACGGACGTCATGGGCGGCCAGGCTGACCTCATGTTTGACGCCATGCTTTCTTCCATGCCGCACATCAAAGGGGGCAAGCTGAAAGCGCTTGCTGTGACGAGCAGCAAGCGCTCGGTCAGCGCCCCGGATATTCCGACTGTTGCTGAGTCCGGTCTTCCGGGTTATGAGGCCGTTGCCTGGAATGGACTACTGGCACCCGCTGGCACTCCTGCAGCCGTCATTGATCGACTCAACCTTGAGGTGAAGAGGGCGCTTGAGAATTCCGAAGTTAAAAAGAAGTTCGAAGACCAAGGCTTTTCGGCCGCGTGGAACACGCCTGCTGCCTATGGGAAATTCTTGGCTGACGAGGTGGACAAGTGGGGCGAAGTAGTGAAGACATCGGGCGCAAAAGTCGACTGATCGCGGCGCCAAGATGAGATTCGGCAACGCTCCTGAACCAAGCCATTAGACCATGTCAGATCTTCTTGCATCCGCGCTCAACCCACGTTCTGTTGCCGTCATAGGGGCATCAGAGAACGTTAACAAGATCGGCGGACGTCCAATCTTCTATATGCAACGGCACGGGTTCCAAGGCGCGATCTACCCGATTAACCCTACCCGTGACGAAATCCAGGGCTGCAAGAGCTATCAGTCTCTTGCCGATCTGCCGGAGACGCCGGAACTAGCGCTCATTGCCATTGGTGGCGACAAGACGATGACAGCGATCGAGGAGTGCGCGTC
>CAKQNH010000272.1 GCA_934255105.1 uncultured Pirellulaceae bacterium | reverse complement strand
AGGTATCGCAGGGCGCTATCCGCCCCTGGATGGCAATCCACTGGTCACCGGCCGAGAAGACAACTTGGCACGCGTCGTATTGCATGGCTTGATGGGACCGGTCGAGGTCTTGGGCAAGACCTACGACGGCCAGATGCCCAAGTGGTCGCAGCTTGACAATGCTTCGATAGCCGCCGTGCTGACCTATGTCCGCGGCAGTTGGAGCAATCAGGCTTCGCCCGTAGACGAAGCGTTTGTAGACCGCGTGCGCCAGCAATATCCTGGCCGATCGACCGCCTGGACCGCGGCAGAGCTCGAGTCCGCACCTGAGATCCCGGTTCAGACCACCGAACCTGAAGAGCCAGGGGCTGAAGAGCCAGGGGCTGAAGAGCCAGAAGAGGCTGCAGTTGCAGGGCCACAGTCAAGCGACCCACCAGTTGAAACATCGCTTTAATAGCCCGAAGGCTGGCTAATAGCCCGGAGGGCGAACAGCTTGATAGCTCGGAGGTTGGTTAATAGCCCGGAGGGCGAACAGCTTGATAGCTCGGAGGTTGGTTAATAGCCCGGAGGGCGACACATAATCAACCTAACTCCATAAATCCTCAGGATCATACCACCCCCAGCAAGTTCAGCTAAGATTTGCCGCCCTCTGGGCTATATGCCCCTAGAGAACACAGCATTAGAGAACACAGCATTAGAGAACACAGCATTAGAGAACACAGCATTAGAGAACACAGCATTAGAGAGATGTCAGCCAGTATGCATGCCAATTCGCTCCCCGTCCTAACCTGCTCCTCGCGTGCGCCCGACGGCGACGCTACGAGAGACATGCCCGCGTGCTGTGGATCTAGTACAACAGGGGTGGCTGGCGCGATGCGCGCCACGGAGAGCCCCTGGGTTTGGATGCGGCTCTTGCTGGCGATCTATTTAACTGGGATTGCGATGACTGTCACGCTGGTGATCAATATCACGGGCGACAATGGCTTCGCGGGCAGCCTGGACGAGCTCGGTCCTGAAGTGCGCTGGTGGCTGCAAACACTGTTGATCGCTATTACCTGCGGCGTGTGTTTGCTGCTGGGCATGAATCTAGTCAGTGGCACATGGCAGGCCGCGCGGCGGCGACAGGCGGCCATGGAAACACTGATCATGCTAGCCATGCTGGGTGCCTTGGGATATTCCATCGCTTCCGTGGTTCACGGCAGCGGTGCCGTCTACTTTGAAGTTATCTGTGTGCTGCTGATCGTGTACGCACTTGGGCAACGTTTGAAAACGCGAGTCCGCGAGACGGTCACAGCCAAACTGGACGCCGATAACGACTCGGCCTTGTCCGCCAATCTGCTTCAGCCCGACGGAACAGTAGCCGCTGTGGCGGTAGCCAGCATCCGTCCCGGACAAACCGTGGTGATCTATCCTGGACAAATGATTCCAGTCGATGGAGTTGTCCACAGTGGAACAGCACTGGTGCGCGAGTCGGCACTTACAGGTGAGTCGTTCGCGGTCGCGCGCGGTCCGGGGCAAATCGTATCGGCGGCCACGATCTGCATCGATGCGGAGCTGGCCGTGCGGGCGACCCGCAGTGGTGACGATCGGCTGATCGACCACATTCATCGTGCGGTAGCATCCGCGCGCAAGACTCCCACGGCCATCGAGACTTCGGCCCAACGCATTGCCACTTGGTTTCTACCGCTGGTGGTCAGCGTGGCCCTATCGACGCTATTGATCTGGGGCTGGATGGGGCATTGGAATCATGCCTTCTTGAATGCTTCGGCGGTGTTATTGGTCGCCTGTCCATGCGCACTGGGCCTAGCCACGCCCATCGCGGTTTGGACCGCGCTCGCGCAATCTGCCAAGCTTGGGCTGATCCCCAAACATGGCGACGCCGTATTGTCGCTGGCCGCCGTGGACTGTGTCTGCTTCGACAAGACTGGGACGCTTACAGCCAGCGAATCCTACACTCCTCACTATCACCTTGTGCCGGGCGTGGATTGGTCTCTAGATACCATTCGATCCATTGTCGCAGCCGTGGAATGCACGAGCGATCATCCGTTTGCCGTAGCCCTGCGGCGTGGCTTTAGCTTCGAGGAAGCAGACCAGCATTATCGAGTGCGCGACGTAAGCATGTTGGCTGGACGAGGAATTGCAGCGACTGTCGAGCAGGGCCAGAACGGTACTTTGCTGAGAGTGCAAATTGTCAGCTCTGCCGTACCTGGCGCAACGACATCTGATGCAACAACACCATTAGCAACAGCGACTCCTGCGACCTCAACAAATGTAAGCGCGCACGTCGCCCGACTGGATGTCCTGTTCGATTCCCAGTTGGTAGCCCGCATCGAACTGGCGGAGACCATACCCGGCGAGTTGCTCGAGATGTTTGCCGCCCTGCGTCGACAGCGGATCAAAACGGTGGTGCTATCCGGCGATGCTCAATCGAGAGTCGACGCGATACCGGCGGACATCCAGCGCGGCGCGATGAGTTCAACTCAAAAGAGCCAGTTTGTCGAGCAGTTGAAACGCAAGCATCGCGTTCTGTTTGTGGGGGATGGCTTTAACGATGCGCAGGCGTTGGCCACTGCTGACGTCGGACTCGCGGCGGCTTGGGGCACTGATTTTGCCGGTGAGACGGCGGACATTATTTGGACGCGGCGCGATTTCAACTCGCTCGTCGAGGCTTTGGCGATGAGCCGACGAGTCCGCACCACCATCCGCAGCAACCTAGCATTTGCCGCCTCTTACAATACAATCGGTATGTCCCTGGCGGCCTTGGGGTGGTTGCACCCCATCGCTGCCGCGCTGCTGATGCTGGCCTCAAGCCTAACTGTGACCCTCCGCGCAAGCAGCGGTCAATCCTCCTCCAGACCTAAGAGAGATCCATGGCCATCCCCCACGCTCAACCTGGCGAAATAATCGACATTCGACCACTGGCCGACAAGCTGGCTGAGACCAAAACGCAAACGCTGTTCAAAACTGAACACATCGAATGCCTACGATTAGTTCTTCCGGCGGGCAAGAAAATTGCGGAGCACAAGGCACCCAGCGACATCACTGTCCAGTGCTTAGAAGGGGAGGTCAATTTCACTGCCCCTCGGGGCGTAGTGATTCTGCGCCCTGGAGACCTGATATATCTCAACTCGGCCGAACTACACGCCTTGGAGGCCGTCAGCGATTCTTCGCTGCTGGTAACGATTGTGTTGCGCAAAAAATCTGAGTAGATAGTCGTTGATCGCTCCGCCTATCATTGATATGTCGTTGATCGCTCCGCCGATCATTGCTCTTGCGTTCATGACACATCGGCTGCATCAAAGTACAGTCGGAAGGCCAAACATCTGATCGGCGGAGCGATCAACGACTATGTTGCCTGGGTGTTAGTCACACCTCGACTAAGATATCGCCACCCTGCACCACCACACGATAGGTTGTTGCGTGCAGAGCACCCGGCGGAACTAGCAGTTTCCCATCGGTAACGTCATACTCCCAGCCATGCCAGGGGCAAACGACCACACAGCCTCGAACCTCCCCTTCGCTCAGCGATGCGCCTTGGTGCGGACATGCGTCGTCGATGGCATAGAAGGTTCCGTCCACGTTAAACAACGCTAGAAACTGCCCATCGGCTTCAACCAACATGCTTTCGCCTGGAGCTATTGAAGAAACATCGGCTACTTTGATCAACGTCGGCATGGCTATTTTTTACAGGTAAGCATTGTGAATGAGTTACTGTCGTAGCCGAAGTCGCCAGATTTTGGAATCCGCTTAGTTTTTCCAAAGTCTGGCGACTTCGGCTACCAAATACCTGCGACAGTTATTGACAGGTATTGTTGGCCCGATGTTAACGGAATTTGAGTGCAAAATGGAGAACATGCTGGCTTCGTCGAGGTCGCGGCCAAATTCACCGTGCATGGTCTCGACTAGCATCATGCTCGCGATCATTCTACACTTAGAGGTATACAAAGCCAAGAACCGACCACTATGCAGGAGTGAATCATGTCTGAGCACGTCTATAAGAAAATTGAAATCGTGGGCACCTCGCCGACCTCTATCGAAGAGGCTGTCGCCAATGCGTTAGCCCAGGCCGCGCGATCGATTCGCGATATGAGCTGGTTCGAAGTAAGCGAAACTCGTGGCGCTATCGCCGATGGCAAAGTCGCTCACTGGCAAGTCACGGTCAAGATCGGCTTCAAGCTCGAATCGTGAAGCAAGTGAGCCACCCTGCACCCATGCTAGGCGGCGTTCCACTTTCCGCTTGGGCGAACGTTCTGTCGCTCGATGCTGTGTTTGTGGCCGCGGCGTGGCAGCAATTGTTGATGCGTGTCTTCTGCAATCGTTCCGCTAGATGGCCCGAGAGCATAGCGCTGTCGCTAACGGTCTGGCTGATTTACGTGGCTGACCGCCTGCTCGACGCTGCCAAACTGGATGTGGAACAGCCCCATACTCTGCGGCATCGGTTCTACCGTCGATACGGGCGGATTTTCGTATGGCTGTGGATACTGGGATTGTTGCTTAACACTCTGGTCGTGGTGCGTTACCTGCCGACGGATTTGTTGCACAATGGGTTGCTACTAGCATCGGCGGTTTTGGTGTATGGTGCCAGCGTGCATTTTTCCTCCAAGCGGGCGCGGGACGCGAGTGCCCTCGGGGTGAGCGTCTCGGGTAGCTCCCAGCATTCCAAAACGTGCATTCCCAAGGAGGTGCGGGTCGGCGTTCTTTTTGCCCTAGGAGTGTCACTGGCCACTTGGACTCAGTTGTCCTCCGATCTGCAATATCCGTTTGGGGCTACGGGTATTATTGACCAACCGATCTGGCCGCTCGTGGCCACAACTTGTGTGTTGGCTGTCTTGTTTTCCTGGAATTGTATTTTAGTTGCGAGATTCGACCGCGAATATGACCGGGCGCAGGCCTTCCCTTCGATTGCAACTCGCCCTGGTTGGGGTAGCTTTGGCTCGGGGCAGCGCTGCGGCCAGTTATGTAAGCCTATGTTCCTGGTCGCGCTCGCTCCGCTGGTCCTGCTTTTTGCGCGCCTGCCACTACCCATCGAGATCGCAGTTTTTGCAAGTGCTCTGGGGTTGATGGTATCGTTGGCACTGCCGGCCAACGATTTCCCGCAACTCTCAAACGCAACGCTCCCGCGTATAGCACCGACCATGTTTGATGTGCGCGGTGCCTGGGTCGACGCAGTATTGTGGACGCCACCGTTGCTGCTATTGTGCTGGCTGTGAAATGACCAGTTCAAACGCGCGCTCCCAGCGGGGCTACGATCGACTCGCCCGCGGCTACCAGGGTTTGGAGTGGCTGGTTTTCGGCAACCAACTGCAGCGCGCCCGCGTGGCCTTGATCGATCAACTACCGGTCTGGCAGCGGCTATTGATCTACGGCGATGGCAACGGACGTTTGCTGGAGCAACTGTACGCTGTTCGGTGCGGCTGCGAGACGCACACCCCGTCCACTGAACTTTCTTCGGCATGCGAACGGACTCTACCAAGCGATAGACCATGGTCGATCACCAGCGTTGATCACAGCCCAGCCATGCTGCGCCGCCAGCAATTGCGACTGGCCGCGACCTCACTTAGAAAGCGTCCCAGAAGTAAACGGCAAGTCGCCCCCGATGGCGCGATCCGGTTTATGCAGATCGATGCACGTAATTACACACCAGAGGAAAATGCGTATGACGTGGTCGTCACTCCCTTCTTTTTAGATTGCTTCAGCCAATCCGAATTGGCCCAGCAGCTACCGATTTGGTTATCGGGGCTGCGAAAGGATGGGACGCTCTTGCATATAGACTTTATCTCTCCTCAGTTGGCGTGGCAGCGACCGCGTGCGCACCTGCTTCTGTGGGCCATGCATACCTTTTTTCGATGGCAAACTGGGTTAGCCAATCGCCAGCTAGTCGATTCGCAAAAGGCCATTGAGCGTTGTGGCCTGCGCAAGACTGCTGAGCGTATTAGCAGCCAAGGCATGATCGCCGCGCAGCTCTGGCGGTTTACCAGAGCCTGCGGCTTCGATAGCAAATCTTCTGAGGATGCTTAGCTGGAGACGGGTTCGGCGATGCGTGTTAGTTCCTCGATGCCTATCCGATGGCAGAAGTCACCAAAGACCTCGCCTTTCTGGCGGTGCTCTTTGAAGTGCGCAAAGACTGGACGTAGCGTCGCGGAAATTTCGCTGCGTGGCACCTGATCTTTAAACAGCGCGGCCATGCGATTTCCCAGCATGCCGCCACCCAAAAAAATGGTGTAGCGACCTTCGCCGGTCTTCCCGTCCATGCTGCGACCGACCAGACCAATGTCCGAATTGTAGGGACGCGCGCAACCGTTGGGGCAACCGGTCATACGGATGGAGAACTGTTCATCCGCTAGCCCCAGTTCATTTAACTCGGCTTCCACGTCATCGATCACGCTGGGGAGCGCCCGTTCGCTTTCGGTAACGGCCAGGCCGCACGTCGGCAGAGCAGGGCAGGCAAATGCGAACCGTCGCGCGTTGCTCATCTGTTCGATCGTGGCCACACCGTGGTCGGCCAGGATCTTCTCGATCACTGGTCGCTGTTGGGGAGCGATATCGCAGAGCAGGATGTTCTGCTGGGTGGGCAGTCGGCAATTGCTCACGTGCCCGTTGAAAAGGAC
>CAKQNH010000271.1 GCA_934255105.1 uncultured Pirellulaceae bacterium | reverse complement strand
CTGTTCTCGCTCGGCATCCGAGCGCGAACTCAAACGATATACGTGGCTGGAGACGATCTCGCGCACCAACCATTTGGTGGACCAGTCGTGCCGCACAAACTCACTGGCTAGATAGTCGAGCAATTCGGGATGTGTGGGACGCTGTCCCAGGTGCCCAAAGTTGTCCACACTGGGCACCAGACCGACGCCAATCAAGTGATGCCATACGCGGTTGACATAGACGCGCGCAGTGAGCGGATGGTTGGGTGCAGCGATCCAGCGAGCCAGTTCCAGTCGCCCGCTGGATTTGTCCGAGAATTCGGCGTCGGGCAGGGATAGGTGGATTTTTGATAAAAAGCCACGCGCGACGACCTTCCCCATCAAATGCGGTTCGCCGCGAATACAGATGGCGCAGTCGCCAATATCCTCAGCGTCGCGAGCGGCGAGCGCCGTGGGGGCAGGTGCGGGAGCTGACTTCTGCAGAGCACTGAGTTCGGCGTTCAAACTCTCCAGTCGTTTTTTGGCCGCTATCATGCTGGCGGAGGGCTCGGGTGCGGCCGGCTTCGGGGCGAGTGTTTTTCCCACGGGTTCTTGGTGGACAAAGCGTATAGCGTCGATGACCACAAAGCCCGAAGTGCCTTGAGTGGTGACCACTACGACGGCATCGTCGGTGGCCGAAAATGGGAAAACCCCTAGCGACTCGAATAATTTGTTCTCAGAGGCTTCCTTTTGTTCGTTCAGTTCAACTTGTGCAATGCCATCGGCATGGAATATTGCCAACGGCACGTTGGCGGCTCGGCTTTTGCCACCACCTTGGTAAGCCGCCCAGACCTCGTAGCGACCGGCCTCGGGCAAGCGAGTGCGAAACGTTGCGCTCTTCTCTCCTTTTTCACTGTCTTCGTCGTGAATGTATCCCACGCCTACAAAGGGCTTGGAATGGTTGGATTGTTTCCAGTTACCCACCAGCTCAGCCTGTGCGTCATCGACCACGATGCCCGCGCCACCGAGCGCTTCGAAGGCCCGTGTTTCGGCTTGGATTACCTTCTCGGTCAGACCAATTTCCGCATTTAAGGCTTTGAGTCGGCTTGCGTAATCGGCTAAAGCGGCGCTGTGCTGTGGTTCGATTGGCAAAGCGGGGCGGACCCAATTTGAAACATATTTTTGGATTTCCCCTTGCAGAATTTCGGTGCTCTTGAAAATCCCAGCCAGCGCGTAATAGTCGGCCGTAGGAATGGGATCGAACTTGTGATCGTGGCAGCGGGCGCAACCCAGCGTCATGCCTAGAAAGGCAGTACCCATCGTGTTAATTTGCTCATCGACCACATCCAATCGCAATTTGTCCTTATCGCGCTCGCTCAGCATTTTTGCACCCACGGCCAGAAAACCGGTGGCTACCAATTGCCGATACCGCTGGGAATCCGAGGCTGCGGGCAGCAAGTCTCCCGCAAGCTGCTCGGTGACAAACTGATCGTAGGGCATGTCATCGGCAAAGGCGTCGATAACGTAATTGCGGTAGCGCCAGGCATCATGAAAAGTGGCATTGAAGTCGCCGCCGTTGGAATCGGCGTAGCGGGCTACGTCGAGCCAACCTCGAGCCCAATGTTCGCTGTACTCTTTGGAGTGCAGCAGTTTTTCGACATAGGCATCCCAGTCAAAGCCACTGGGACTTTGTTGCAGACGGAACACGTCTTCGACCGCTGGGGGCAAGCCTGTCAAATCAAATGCCAAGCGACGCAGGCGAGTGCCCGCGTCGGCATCTTCGAGCGGCAACAGGCTAAGCGACTCAAGTCGAGCGATGACAAACTGGTCGATAGGCGTCTGAGGCCAGAGGGAGTTTGACTGTGGCACGGCGGGACTAGATACGGGCTGGAAAGACCAAAGTTCAGTCTCCAGCGGCGAGGCTAATTGCGGTGGTGGCTCGCCTGCAGCGGGAGGCGTTTGCCGCGGGTCCTTGGCACCTGCCGCTACCCACTGTTCAAAGTTGGCAATGATTTCGGCGGGCAATTTGCCTGTAGGGGGCATCTCGAAGTCTTCGTAGCGCAGGGCCGAGAGCAGCAGACTGTCGGCTGGCTGTTGGGTAGAGATGGCTGGCCCCGAATCGCCTCCGGTGCTCAGGCCGCCGGCCCAGTCCAGCCGCAATCCACCTTTGACCGAATCGGGTTTATCCGTCGCAGCATGGCACTCGTAGCAGTGTTCGATCAACACCGGACGGATCTTGGCTTCGAAGAAGTCGTCCGCGCGGGCGGCAGCGGCGCCTACCGCGACTACTGCCAGCATGGTCCATCGCATCAGGCTGCTTGACGCCAGTCGCATTGAAGTCACCCTCGATCAAATGTAGGTTGAGTTTCAAGGTTGGGCACTTGGCCGCACGGGCTTAGCTTCATGGCTCAGTTAAGGTGCGTTGTGCCGCCGTAGCGATCGTTAGTCTACCATTAGGGGAGTATCGTAGATACGTGAAATGCGGTAAGAAATTCGATATATTTTATCAATCCCCGTTTGTCTGACTGCGAATTCGTGTGCCCGCACACGCTGTCCGGACTGGTTTTGACTAACGAATCGCTTGTGGCATCCTCTGAACCGAAGCAGTGAAGGCAAATAATGAAACTCCGAACGAAAGCCGTAACAGAAACAATTTCAGCGCGCGCGGCAGTGCACCTTTCACTACTGTTCGTCCTGTGCGTCAGCCTCGGTGACCTTAAGACTGCAGATGCTGAAGACAAACCGCAGCCGAACGTGCTGTTCATCGCCGTGGATGATCTAAACGCATGGGTCACGCATTTGGGCCGCAATCCGCAAGCCAAGACTCCCAATATCGATCGCTTAGCGAAGATGGGAACAACATTCAGGCGCGCGTACTGCGCCGTGCCCGCCTGCAATCCTGCTCGCAACGCGCTGATGACCGGCCAACGTCCCTGGACAACGGGTTGCTATATGAACGGGGACCCATGGAAGGAGCACACGACCGAGGGGTTCGGGCTGAGCAACCAGTTTCTGCAAGCCGGCTACCACGTGGCCGGAGCGGGAAAGATCTATCACGGCCAGACCTATTTCGAGTCGGAGTGGTCAGAATACCTAGACCCAAAGAGCTACTCGCTGGATGGCCCCGGCGTTAAGAAGGAAGAGGGATTTCACCAACCGCTGGCGCACGATCTCAAGGACGATGACCTCGGCGATTGGCACATCGCCAACTGGTGCATCGAACAACTGCAAAAGAAACACGACAAGCCTTTTTTCCTGGCATGCGGGCTCTACAAACCGCATCTTCCCTTTGCCGTTCCGCAGAAGTATTACGACATGTTTCCGCGCGATCAGATCCAACTGCCGCCGCATCGCGAAGACGACTTGGACGACGTTCCGCCAGCAGGCGTCAAGATGGCCAAGCCAGGCGGCGATCATGCCAAATTTCTAGAGAGTGGTCGTTGGAAAGACGCCATCCAGTCCTACCTGGCAACGTGCGCATATACGGACATGAACATCGGACGTCTGTTGGATGCGCTCAAAAAGAGTCCGTCTGCAGAGAACACGATCATTGTTCTTTGGGGCGATCATGGTTGGTCATTTGGCGAGAAAAGTCACTGGCGCAAATTCGCGCTGTGGGAGGAGCCGACCAGAGCCCCGCTGATCTGGGTGGCACCCGGAGTCACCAAAGCTGGAACCGTTTGCGAGCGCGCAGTTGACTTCATGACCATTTATCCCACGCTGTGCGAATTGACGGGCATCGATACGCCGTCGCACGTTGAAGGCCCCAGCGCTCTCTCTTTATTGCGCGATCCGCAAGCCGCCTGGAATAGTCCAGCCATCACGACGCACGGCTATAGGAATCACGCCGTGCGCACGGAAACGCATCGCTACATTCAATATGCCGATGGAAGCGAAGAACTGTACGATCACAGCAGTGACCCGTACGAATGGACGAACATCGCCTCGCAACCAGCATCGGCCACTGTGATCAAGGAACTGAAAAATCACCTACCCACGCGCAATGCCAAACCAGCCCGGCAGAAGTGAGCCAGGTCAACAGGGGCGACGTAGCCAGTGCAATGCAACTACATTCATTCGCGGCAGTTCGAACAATTCAATCCCCTGGACTCGGCGATGCGAGTGCAGCGTCGTTGTGCGCACCCGACGGTCAGTGGAAGTGGGCATAGTAGTAAGCCCGACTGGTAGTCCGATCGTAGGCCGCGTAAACACCTCGATCCTCTTGGGACCAATCGTAGTATAAGCCATCTGCGATCGTGACTGAATCTGAGCCGGTCGAGTTTGCCATTAGGGAGTAAAACCGTCGGATCGAGTACGGCACTCCGATCGGTTCAAGCGAGACGTTCGCAGCATTGGATTCAAACGAACCGATTCCCGATTCGACCCATTCCACGAAACCCTTTTCACCGATGGTGAATTCGTAGGCAATGGTTCCTCGGAATCCTTGGCAGTAGGATATTTCGGTGGCCTCAGCGGGCAAACCAAATGGAGCCTCGTCGCGTGAGACATTTTCCGCGTACCGGGGTGGAATTGATCGGGCGGAATAGGTTACGAGTGCGGTCACGCAGGCAACAATAGCAACGGCCACCAGAAGCTCGCGCATCGAAAACCAAGCCCAATCGGCGACGCGTTCGTCCGCCGTCGTGGATCGTTTGAGGTGTCGTGACCAGGAGTAATTCATCCATCCGGTCACACAAGTCACAACGCCGGTGGCCAGCATCGGAAGCCCCAACGACATCCATGGAATTTGAACGCCTTTCACGATCATTTCACCAAAGGCCGTAGCGAAAGCCACTAATGTGAATCCACTAATGGCAAATAGCAGCACACAAGATGTGAAAGCGGCCATTGAATCGCGGCGAAACGTCCCTCGATACTGCTGAATCCCCAGAACTGCTGGAAGTGGCAAAAGTATAACGCCCCCAATTAACGAGCACGGATCCCAAGTGACGGTAAACATCGATATCGCGAGGGAAACCAAGAAAACGCATGTAGCTAGAACGGTTACCGAAAGAGCGACGTGGGAGAGGGACGGTTTCGTTCTGGGCGAATCTTTCAATGAACGTTACCGACAACTACGAGTGAGGGAGTGGCTTCACGATTAAAACTACTTGCTTGCGAAGGACCTCGGGGGACACCACAACCTTCGGGGGACACAGCCGTTGCCGGGTGGTTGGAGATCACCCGCCAAGTGGCAGTGCCAACAACCACCGTGGCCCATGTCCTGGATCGGTGAACTCGTTGATGCGGCGTGAACCGTGAAGCACAGCGACCAACGAGACGACTTCGACGTTGGTCCCGACCTCAGCAGCCAATCGTGGATCGCTTTCAAGTACTCTAGCCCAATGCCCAACGCCATGCTCGCCGTCTAGCGGCAATGCGTAATCTTCGAGGATTGCGTATAGAATTGGTCTGAGTTCCATAAGTTGTTTCATAATTTGATTGTACGATAAATTCCATGACGAAGCGCGCCTCTTCAGTGACCGTTGCCCAAGGCGATCTACTCGACCAAGACGTAGATGTCATCGTCAACGCTTGGAACCGGAATATCATCCCGTGGTGGCTCTTGCTTCCGCAAGGCGTCTCGGGTGCGATCAAGAAACGTGGCGGCAGCGGTCCATTCAAGGATCTTGCCAAGCATGGACCGATGCCACTCGGATCAGCCGTGCTGACATCGGCGGGGAAACTGCCGTTCAAGGGGATCATTCACGTCGCTGGAATCAATATGCTTTGGCGAGCTTCGAAACAGTCGATTCGTGATTCTGTCAGGAATGCGATCACGGTCGCCGAAGAACATGCTTTTCAATCTATCGCCTTCCCGCTGATCGGGGCAGGTTCAGGGAGCTTCGATCAGGAGAAGTCGAAACAGATTATGCTCGACGAATTGCAAGCGTTGGAATCGCCGCTGGAAGTGACCTTGGTTGTCTTCAAGAGCAAGAGTTAGGCTCCGGCAACAGTCTTTGACGCCGTGCGCCCAACGGTGCGCGTGCGAGAGTGGAGCTTGCGAAGATGAGCCAGAAGACCCGCGAGCGACCGAAAGTTGCTAGCTATCGAATAGTTCGCGGAGACGCGGTGTGGCATGGAAGCGACTCTGCCGGTCCAGGCTTCGAGCCGCGTCGACGACGGTGGGACGCCCCGCTACCAAGTGAAATAGTTCACCGAAGTTCTCGACCAATTCGCACCAAGCCGCCGGTTCAATGCCCAGACGCTCCAGCACCGCAGGCGCGTCGGCGGGCGTAACGCCACGCTTGCCGGGGGCAATGCGCCGAGCGGTCCAGTCGAGCAGCTCGATGTACGACTGGACCGACATGTTGAGAAAGCCCTTGTCGCTGCAGCGATCGCCAGTGGTATTCAAATGCACGCCGATCTCATCGCGCAGTTCGTCGATCGTCAGCGGAGACAGGAATCGATCTGGGCGATCCGATGTAGTCGGCCTCTGCTGATCATTCGATGCGACTGCAGCCTGCTGCTGCTCGAGCAACAGGGCGGAGATGCGGCGCTGGGCGGAGGTGTAGTCGCTCTCTTCGAGCAATTCCGCCAAAGCGGCCCGTATCGGATTGAGATCGACATAGGCTGCGCAGGCGAGCAGCCCGGTTTCGTCGAGAATCTTCACGCTCTGAAATCTAGACTCCCAAAACTT
>CAKQNH010000270.1 GCA_934255105.1 uncultured Pirellulaceae bacterium | reverse complement strand
ATCCAATTCCGCTCGGACTTCGTCCTGGTCCACGACTGTCTCCGATATTTCTGCACTGACGGCTGCACGAAATCGCTTTCGCAAGCGATGCACGGCCATGGCTGCTGCGGCGGGTGTAAGGTCCAGTTGTTCTGCAAGCTCAGCCAATGTCGGCATCGCCGAATCACCGGTCAGGCTGGGTTTCAGCAACTCAAACTCTTTCATTTTACCGCTTAGCTGATGTTGCATCTCGAGCGACGACAGTACGCGGTCAAGCACTTCGACTGCCCATTGGCGATCGAAGTATGCATCGGGTGGGAAACCACTGGGATCAACCAGTGCGAATTCCCGCCTCTCGTGCTGATCGCAATTCGACGCGTGTATTGACTGCGGGTTCTTGCCCGCGCCGCGCTTAGCCGCCATTCGGCGATCGTTAACATCGCTAAGGAAGTGTTTGACACAACCAAGTAGGTAGGATCGAAACCGCCCTCGAGTCGGTTCAGCGTTCTCGAAGCCGCTTCCGTCAAGAATGCGCGCGAAGAAGTCGTGCGTCAAGTCGCGAGCATCCTGTGGTGATCGACAAGACTTGCGAATGAACGCCTCGACGGGCCGATAGTAAGCGGTACATAAAGCACCAAGTGCCTCGCGAGCCTCAACCGAATCGCCCCTCGCAGCGATAACTTGCGTCCACTGTGTGGTTGCGAAACCAGGTTTCACGAATTCAGGTTTCTGGTCGTCGTCAGATTCGGACGCGTCGGTCACGGTTTGCTCACTATTGCTTCGCGGTTCCCTGCTCGTGCACTTTGACAGAGTCTCCTGTGGCAGCGGAACCGTTTCCGACAAACTCCAGTTGATTATCTATTACTGCAGCCAGCACGACCGCTCCTAGAGTTAATATGCTTAGACTAGTCAGGGCGGACAGAGCGAATCTCCATACTCTGCTTTTTGTGTATCTAAAGATTAATATTACGGCACCGCAGGCACCCAACAGAATACCGACCACGGAGAAAATCGCCGCCGTCCCTAAGCTGCCAAATGCGGGCAACGCACGCTGCGCGGCAATTCTTTGTGAAGCCGATTTAATCATCGCGTCCAGCCGCTCTAAATCTTTGCTATTGTTGACGGAAGGCGTCTGCCGTAAAAGCGCCTGCGATTCTCTTGCAGCGCTGAGTTGGGCGTTCAGTTGGGTTAGCTTTTGACTTTGGGCGTGGAGTTGCCGCGATTGCTGTGCGAAGTGATGCCCGAACCCGATGATCGGAAGCACGATGGCGAGCAAGAGTGCAATTATCCCTGTGACAGTTGTCCCCGTGGCAGTTGTCCTGAGGCGCCCTGTCGTGCGGAACAGCCACCAGGCGGAAATGGGCAAAGCGATTGTACCAAACCAAGCTATGGCAGAAATGATGGCCTCCTCTCTAATTGGATGCCAGCTTGGATCACTCATCACCGCCAAAAAAAGGAAAATGCCGAATCCGCCGACGGGCACAGCAAGCAGCGCTCCTGCCCATGCCAGCCATCGTAGAGGTTGAGGCTGACGCTTTTTATCCAACCCAGATGATCGCTCCGAAAGCGAATCATTCCGCATCAACATCAAGAGTGCGGCGACCAACGACATCACAACATATAACAACAGGCTTACAGCAAGAAAATGTAGTGACAAGAACACGGTCGTGAATACAGCCACCAACATGAATAGGATCACGCTAGTTGCGGCGAATGTAAAACCGCGGTGGGTCGTAGAATCGGGCTCTCGGAGAGCAGGCGAACCAGGACGCTCGTCAGAAACGGAGAGGGTTTCCAATTGAGCTTTAAGCGCCGCTGTCGTGGGCCATCTCAATTCGGGGTTGTGGTCCAGCGCTCTAAGCACGATCTCGTCCAACCGCACGTCGACTTGAACCTTGCGCGATGGCATTTCAAAGTTCCCCAGAGGTAACTCACCGGTGAGCATTTCATATAGTACGACACCCAGCGAGTAGACATCGGCTCGTTGATCGACCGCTTCTGCTTGCAACTTCTGTTCGGGTGCCATGTAGTTGGGGGTACCCAAGACCACATCGCCGGTTAACTGCACATCCGAATTCAATCCATCCCTGCCCGAATCGATATGAGGTGATCTTTCGCCAGCCGGTAGACGAACGATCCTGGCAATACCGAAATCGACGATCTTCACGCGGCCTTCTCGGTCGAGTAGCAAGTTCTCGGGTTTGATATCGCGATGCACGATACCTCGCTCATGGGCAAACGTTAACGCCTCACAGACGGGCGGCACGATAGACAACGCCTGAGCAGGCAGCATTCGGCCCGCATTCATCGCTTGGCGAAGATTCACTCCATCGACGTATTCCATCAGTAGAAAGTAAAAACCCGCCGCCTGGCCAAAGTCGTGAATCGTAACGATGTTTGGATGATTCAGCTCCGCCAGCGCGCGAGCTTCGCGTGTGAATCGTGCTTCAAAATCGTGCTGACCACTCGACTGGCGAGTCAGCAGTTTGATGGCCACTAAGCGATTGAGCGACTTCTGCCGCGCCTTGTAAACGGCCCCCATTCCGCCATGACCAATCAGTTCGATCACTTCCAGTTGTGGAAACGCGGCTCGAACCGCGTCGATGTCCGGTGGAGCTGGACGTGTTGCTGAACCTTCACCATCATTCGTGTCCATAGCTGCCTGAAAGAGCAAGCAACGTGGACACAGGCCGCCAAGTGTCTCCGCTGGAATCGACGAGCCGCAATTTGGACATCGAGGCGAGTCAGTTGCAGGGGCTTTTGTCGCTTCATTGGTCATGAGTGCCTCGGCCGTTTGTTCCCATGAAGTACCTCGTTGCTACAGTGATACTTGAGGGATTGACGGACCTATATAACGCAATTATTTTTGAAATCCGCAAAAACAATAGCGCTTGCTATGGAGCCAACTTGCAGAGAGTTGAGATTCTCTTTCTGCGGAAGGAACGTCGTTGATCGCTCCGCCGATCAATTGTAAAGCCAAGATAGTAACTGTTCGGCTGCGCGATCGACAACTATCGCATCAGAGGCTGCAGAATATCTTACACTAAAATAACTTCGGTTTTTCCCTCCCCATGCCAATCATTTGCTTATTATCTCAACAGCCCGCAAGGCGCTGATGCAATCCTAGCCGAACTCGGCCCCCTGCGCATTCGACGCATAGATCGAGAAACACAGACAATTGAGGTGGTGGTGGATGATATGAGCTTGCTCCCACCAGCCTCGACCGACGAAGTGGTCCCGGATATACAAGCAAGGATGGACGAAGTGATCCAGGACTTTCGAGCAAGGACCGGCGGAGCGGTCCACGACAAATGAAGCAAGGATCGGCGGAGCGGTCCACGACTAATGAAGCAAGGATCGGCGGAGCGGTCCACGACTAATGAAGCAAGGACCGGCGGAGCGGTCCACGACTAATGAAGCAAGGACCGGCGGAGCGGTCCACGACATAAGGGCAAGTACCGGCGGAGCGGTCTATGACATCGGAGCGGTTCACGAACATGGGAGTGGCCGACCCTAAGCGATTACGTCATGGATAGGAGTTCCGTAGTCGATCTCTAGACGCTTCTGGCCTGGCACATCTAGGCGGCGAGGATCGAGGCCCATTTGATGTAGTATCGTGGCGTGAATGTCGGTGACATAGTGGCGATTCTCCACCGCGTGAAAGCCGATTTCGTCGGTCGCACCGTGAGCGATGCCCCCTTTTAGACCACCGCCGGCCATCCATACGGAAAACCCGTAGGGATGATGATCGCGTCCGTCCGACTTCTCTGCTCCGGGCGTGCGTCCGAACTCGGTCGCCCAGACCACCAGCGTCTCGTCGAGCAATCCGCGCTGCTTAAGGTCTTTCAAAAGCCCAGCGATCGGCTTGTCCACTCGTCCACAGTTGGTCGAGTGGTTCTCGCGAAGTTTCGCGTGAGCATCCCAGCCTCCACCACCTCCCCCGCCATCGTAAATCTGCACAAAGCGTACTCCGCTCTCTACCAGTCGACGCGCGGTCAGAGCCTGACGCCCCATCGCTTCCGTCGCCGATTGATCCAGACCATACAAAGTATGTATGTGTTGTGGTTCCTGCTGCAAGTTGACAATGTCCGGTACCGACATCTGCATTCGAAACGCCAATTCATAGGACTTAATTCGAGCTTGCAAGTTGGCGTCGTCGGGGTAGTGCACGGCAGTCATGTGATTCAGATCGTTTAACAACGCCAACTGGTCGCGGCGTTCTCTCAGGCCTACTCCGCTACCCGGCGTGCCAAAGGGCAATGGATTGTTGGGATCGAGCGCCATGCACACGCCTGCATGCTCGGGCCCCAAATAACTGCCGTCGTGAGCTCCAGTGCCTCCGCAACAATCGCCCGGAGGTGGCCCCATGACAACAAACTGCGGCAGATTCTCGTTCAGTGTTCCCAGACCGTAGTGTATCCACGATCCGATAGAGGGATAAAAACCATCGAAGATATGTCGTCCAGTATGAAACTGAAGCTGTGCCGCATGATCGTTGTCGGTCGTCCACATCGAACGAATTACCGCGATGTCGTCGATGCAGTCGCCTACGTGCGGCCACCAATCACTGACATGTAAACCACTTTGGCCACGGCGCTTGAAACCAACTTGTAGCGGGTAAATTTGAGCCATCAGACCACGCGGTGTCCCGCCGAAGTCGCGGACGTTCTTGCGATAAAATTCAGATTCTAGAATCGCAGATCCGAATGGCGACTCGTCAATCGTCTTGCCGGCGTGGCGATTGATATCCGGCTTGTAATCGAACGACTCCAAATGGCTGGTCCCACCATTCATAAAGAACCAGATGACCGATTTGGCTTTCGGCGCGATGCCGGATGCGAGCAGCTTGGCTGTGGCTGCTTCGGTGGCGGGCGTTTCAGCGGCTGGCGCATCCCGCTGCAGCAGTGCGCTCAGAGCCAGTCCAGTAAACCCCATGCCGCAGTCGGCCAGCATCTGCCGCCGCTGAACACGACCGCAGGGAAAGTCGGATGTAGTATTTTTAATGGTCATCGGATCGTCACAAAGTCGTTGTGAAGTAACAGGACATGAACCAGATTTTGTTTGGCTCGCAAAAGCGGATCAGTTGCGGCCGGCTCGGTTGCACTGCCACCTGTGGGAAACGGTTGACGCGGTGTTTCTTGTAACAGCTCTGCATGCTGCCGCAGAAACGACTGACATCGCGCGGCTTCCTCCGCCGTTGGGCAGCGCGACAGCACCGCGACAAAAGCCGCCGCGACAAAGTCATCTTCGTCGGCTAGTTTTGACGCTAGGATGCGTGCGGAATCGAGCACGAGTCCGCTGTTCATCATCGCCAGCGACTGATGCGGCACGATGCTTTCCTTGCGACGATAGCAGGCGTTGGGATCAGCCACGTCGAACACTTCCAGCATCAGCATTTTTTCATTGGGCGTGTTGCGGAAATACATACTGCGTCGCAGATTCTTTTCGCCATCCGTCTCGGGCAACTCGGGCCCGCCCATGGTTCGGTCCAGTCGCGATGCGACCGACAGCGTGCTGTCGCGTACCAGCTCGGCCTCCATGCGTCGCGAGTTCATCCGGCACAGGTAAAGGTTGCCGGGATCAGCGTCGGTGGAAATGTCTTTACCTAGCGATGCTGCGGGGGGTAATTCGCTGGCCATGCGATAGGTGGCCGATAGCACCAACTGGCGATGCACCGGCTTCATCTTCCAGTCGTTAGCGATCAGTTCAGTAGCCAGCCAGTCTAAAAGCTCTGGATGTGTCGGTTGGCGACCGTTCAGCCCAAAGTTCTCTGGCGTGGCGACAAGTGGCTGTCCGAAATGGCGACCCCAAATGTGATTTGCTGCAACTCGCGCGGTGCGAGGATTGTTGTCGTCTACGATCCAGTTTGCCAGCCCGCTACGGCGCCCCGTGCTGGAGCGAGGAAACTGTTCACCAAGCGGAGTATATTCGGTTGACGGTGCCTCCGCTGCCTGGCTCGCTTGCTGCAGCTTCGCTTGGGCGGCGGATTGAGCTGCGGAAGAATCGCCAGCCGCCACGAGCTCTGCCTCAGCCGCTAGCATAGCCGATTGCTTTTCCGCTGCTGCGGCGAGCTTGGCCAGTTGCTCAATGCGCGGAGACTCCGGGTGCAGATGTTTTTCGACGTCGGCACTCAGGCGAGCGGTCACGGACGCGAGCTCGCCTTCGGCCCGCTTGAACTGAGCTTTAGCGATCTGCAAAGCTTGGTCGGCGAGCTGTTTGCGCCGTTGCAGCGATTCTATGGATTCGGGCTGTTGCGTGATGTTCAACTCCAGGAACTGTGCGGTTCCTTGGTGGACCCACAACGCAAACCTACCGTCGCGGCGCTTTTCCGGCATCGTGTAACTGAGCTTGCGCTGGCCGTTCAGATCGAGCGTCAACTGCGATCCGATGATAGTCACGTCTAGCGTCGCTTCTTCATTGACTATCAACGGCGTATAGACAATGCCGAGCTGAGGATACACTTGTTGTCCGCCGATGCGATGAAAGGCTTGCACGCTTGGCCGCGTGTCATTGGTGCTGGTGTAAACGTCCTGAGAATTCCCCTGGTCTTGATAATCGAAACTGAAGCCGATCGAACGCAGAGCCCCCTCAGTGAGTGGGCGATAGCGCAGCCGGACTCGGAAGTCACCGGTG
>CAKQNH010000269.1 GCA_934255105.1 uncultured Pirellulaceae bacterium | reverse complement strand
GACCGGTTTTTTTGACAAATTACCTCGTCTACCCGTTCATCTATCTGTTTATCGCGATGGTTCTACTCCCCGTCTACATGCGTCAACGGGTCACCAGTGCATACGAACTGTTGGAGAATCAATTGGGATTGAGCATCCGCTTGCTCGGTGCAACGATGTTCTTGCTGATGCGATTAGTTTGGATGTCGCTGTTGGTTTATCTGACCGCCAAGGCGATTGCGGCGATGATTGGAGTGGACGATGCGATGATCCCCTGGATCGTCCTGGCCACCGGTGGCTTCGCCATTACCTACACATCGCTGGGTGGCATGCGTGCGGTCGTGATCACAGACCTCTTGCAAACGGTGCTGCTCTATGGCGGTGCCTTGTTGGTCCTGGGAACCGTCACCTGGAAGATGGGTGGGTTTGGCTGGTTCCCGACGCAATGGCAGTCGGAAGTCTGGGATAGCCAGCCCATTTTTAGTTTGGACCCGGCGGTTCGAGTGACGGTTTTTGGATCGATGCTGTCGGTATTCCTGTGGACGGTTGCCACCGCTGCTGGCGATCAGGTTGCCGTGCAGCGATATATGGCGACCGAGGACGTAAAAGCTACGCGACGCGCGATTGCGATTCAGTTGACCGTTTCGGTAATCGTCGGAATTACACTGGGTTTGGTAGGGATTGCATTGATGGGATACTATCAGGCCCATCCCGAGTTACTGCCAAGGGGAACCACATTGGGGCTGCAAGCGGATGATCTATTTCCGCACTTCATCGCGAACGGGCTGCCCCCTGTCGTTACCGGATTTGTCGTGTCGGGACTGTTTGCCGCCGCGATGTCCAGCCTAGACTCAGGGGTCAACTCGATCACTGCGGTGGTGATGACCGACTTTTTAGATCGCTTCGGATTGAAGCCGCAAACCGAGGCCAAGCATCTGCTGTATGCGAGGTTGTTGGCATTCGCAATCGGTACCATTGTCGTGTTGGCAAGCGGTCTGATAGAGTTCATTCCAGGGAACTTCATGGCGATCACTAACAAAACCGTCAACCTGCTCACGGTCCCGATTGCGTTGTTGTTTTTCTTCGCATTGTTTGTGCCCTTCTCCAACGCAATCGGAGTTTGGATTGCGATCATCGCGAGCGTTGGCGTGGCTGTGCTAATTGCTTTTTCAGGCGTGTTCTTTGGGATGAATCCCGACACAGGTACGGATCCGATCAGCTTTCAATGGATAGCGCCAGCCGCTTTGGTGACGGGTGTCATCGTCGGCCTCGTCGCCTGCAAACTATTTTCCAAAGTGGAGCCGAGATTGAGCCCAAGCGATTGAGCGTTGCTTGGCTGACACTCGTACAGTAATTATTGACCGCTGAACCCGATTGATGCTGCCCACTAGTCGCGATATGTTTTATCATCCGAAATCCAGTCCCAAGCCTCCTAACCAATCGATTGAATCAATGAGAAGAAGTAAAACACTTGCGAAAATACGCAGCGGCGAGATGATTCGTACTTGCGTCATGGGACACTACATTCCCGCTTATGTCTGTCAGGCCGCACGGGCTGGATACGATTGCATCTGGGTCGACATGGAACATAGGTCGATGACGATTCGCGAAGTCGAAGCGTTGCTCGCCTTCTCACATCTGTACGATATCGACCTTATGCTCCGCCCTCCCACATTGGAGAAGACGCGGCTGTACCGCTATCTGGAGGACGGTGCTGCTGGACTGATGATTCCGCACGTGTCGACAGTGGAAAAAGCTAAGATGCTGGTGGATGCTGTCAAGTTTCCCCCGCTGGGAGACCGCGGACTTGACAATGCCGGATTGGACGCCGATTTCCATATCCACGACGCCGATGAATACGTCGCCTGGGCGAACCGTGAAACGTTTCTGTGCGTGCAAATCGAAACGCCTCAAGGCGTTCACAATGCGGACGCCATCGCGGCTGTGGAGGGTGTCGATTTAATTTTTGTCGGTCCAGGGGATCTTGGACTTCGCCTTCGCCAAAGCGGCGAGATGACGGTCGACGAGGCGTGGGAGATCATTGCTGCGGCCTGCCGCAAGCACAACAAGGCATTTGGCGGCCCGATGGTCGCTGCGGGCGAAATGCAGAAAAGAAAGGACCAAGGTGCACAGTTTTTGGTCAACAGCAGTGAATTCCATGGTTGGTACACCGGCCTTTTACAAGATGGTCTGAAATTTGACGCCCTCCATTGAACTCGTCCGCCTGGAGTCTAAACGGGCGCTCGTCACAGGGGCGGCCAAAGGCATCGGTCGAGGCTGCGCTATTGAACTGGCCCAGGCTGGTGCCGATCTGATTCTCAATGATCGGCTAGGCAATCCAGATCTCGTGCAGACTGCCAATGACGTTCGCGCGCTGGGGCGTCAATGTTGGACTGTGGAAGCCGACGTGTTTTCGCCCGAGGGATGCGCAGCGTTAATGCAGGCTGCGATCCAGCAGGCTGGCGAAATCGATATTTTGATCAGCAATCCAGCCTACGGGAAACGAAATAGCTTTCTGGACTTTTCGGCAAGCGAGTTCGACAAAGTGATCGACGCAACGTTCAAGTCCGGATTTCACATGGCCCAAGCGATGGCCCGCCATCGCGTCGAACGTGGGGGAGGCGGAAAGATTCTGTTCATTACCAGCGTCGTGGCAGAGATGCCGTTTGAAGAGTGTGCGCCTTACAGTGCCGCCAAAGCGGCGTTGAATCAACTCACGCGGTGCATTGCCGTGGAGTTGTTCTCGCACCGCATCAATGTCAACGCCATCGAACCGGGCTGGATCGATACACCGAATGAACGCGCCACATTCTCCGACCAAGTCGTGGATTCGGGCGGAGCTGGTCTGCCCTGGGGTCGGCTTGGGACACCGGCAGATATCGGTCGAGCAGCGACGTTTTTAGTGTCCGATGCTGCGGATTACATCACCGGCGTCGTGCTCCCTGTCGATGGCGGATTTCGGTTTAAAGACATGCGCAGTGTTTCTCAAATAGCACCCAAGAAAACGTAACCTCTCACGCCTGACTAGAAAGTAGAACGCTTGTCCCCAGGCGTTTTGGAATTAAAACGAGTCTAAGCAACCCGCAGCAGCGAGCCACTGAGACAATAGTTCTACAATGGCTTTTTGGTGTCTCAGCTCCCACCTTCACCGTGTACGACTTTCGCAAAAGCCACATGAACATGGCCACCCCTTCGCTGTTTGAGTATCGAGAGTTTGCCGGTGACCGCGATGGTCCGCAGCTACTGATCACTGCCGGGATACATGGTGACGAGTATCTGCCGATGCTAGCGGTGAAGGAATTGATCGATCGATTTGATTCAAACGCCGAGCTTCTCGGCAGCCTAAGCGGCAGCCTTACATTGATTCCGATTGCCAATCAGTCAGCCTACACACGAGGCAATCGATGCGGTGCTGATAACATCGATCTTGCTCGCGTCTTCCCAGGAGCGCCTAACGGCAATCCGACAGAGCAACTTGCTTGTGCATTGAGCGATCGGATTCGCAAGTCCGATTTTTTCGTCGATTTGCATACCGGAGGTACCGAACTGTGCGTTTTTCCACTGGCGGGATACACCTTGCATCGGGATCAATCCATTCTGGAACGACAGCGCAAAATGGCGGTGGCGTTTGGGTTGCCTTTTGTTTGGGGAACGTCTGCTGACTTGCAAGGACGCTCGTTGTCGCTGGCTCGCGATTGTGGAGTACCCGCGATATACGTCGAGTATTTGGGAGCCCATCGCGAACTCGCCGAAGCCTTGTCTGGCACCGCACAATCGCGGATGCCCGATCATCCGCTGGTGGCAGGGTGCTTGAATATCATGCGACATTTGGGAATGTTGCCCGAATTGTCGGAACCACTGTCTGGGGCTCCTGAGGTCGTCGAGGATGCGAGGCCCGGCGCGGGGCACATGCAGGTTTCTCACCCCGCGCCAGCAACCGGCTTTTTTGTACCGGCTGTCGAATTGGGACAGTCCATTGCGAAAGGTGAACTGCTGGCGGAGATCGTCGACGCCACAAGCCGTTCAAGGCATCAAGTTTTTTCGCAGCAGAGTGGCCGAGTTGTGGTGATGCGCGATTATCCAAGGATTGATCGAGGCGATGCCGTGGCGGTGATCGCCGAAAGCGGTACAGCAGAATGAGCGTTTGGAATTGGAATGATCGCTATTCGCCCACCGTCGATTCAGGCTTTCAGGTGACACTTGGCGAAGGACAGACGGCATGCGTTCGATCTAGGCGGATTGGCCCCGCGTTAGGAGTCAAGCATCTGTACTTCAAGCTCGAATCGACCAACCCAAGTGGATCGTACAAAGACCGCTTTGCCGCTTTAGCGGTCAGCCACATGTTGCAGCGTAACAAAAGTACTTGCATGGCGACATCCAGTGGAAACACCGGCGCAGCATTAGCCGCATATTGTGCTGCAGCGGGCATTCGATGCCAGATCGCAGTTGTCGAATCGGCTCCATTGGCCAAGTTGCAGCAGATGATGGCCTATGGAGCAGAAATTCAGAAAGTTCGTGGCTTTGGAATGGACGCCGCGATTACCAATCGGGTTTTCGATCGCTTGCATCAACTTGCGAAAGGACCTGAATGCGAATTGCAGATCAGCGCTTATTGCTTGAGTCCGCTGGGGATGCAGGGGGTCGAGAGCATAGCGTTTGAAATCCAGGCACAAATCGATGTGTTGGACCGCTCGGTCGATCATGTCTTTTGTCCGGCAGGCGGCGGCGGATTGACGCTGGCAACGGCCCGCGGTTTCCTGAAGACTTCAGCTCGACCCGCCGTGCATTGTGTTCAACCGGAGGGAAACGACACAATCGCCAGTCCGCTTCGCCATCGCAGAGATCAAGCCACCGACGTGCAATGCACCACGTCGATCAGCGGTTTGCAAGTTGCATCGGTGCTCGACGGTCACGATGTGATCGCTGCTTGCCGCGCATCGGGAGGCACCGGATATACAGTAACTGATGCCGAAACGTTTGAAGTTCAAAAACGAATGGCGCGAGAAGAGGGAATTTTTTGTGAGCCAGCCGGGGCTGTTGCACTAGCGGGAGCACTGAACGGATTGCGCAATGGCGAACTGGATCCCGAGGCGACTGTCGTCTGCATTGTTTCCGGCAGTGGATTCAAAGACGCCGCCTCTGTTGAACGCATGAACCAGCATGATGGCTATGAGCTAGTCGATGTGAGTGATCTTTTTCAACCCCTGTAGAAGTGTAAATAAGGCGAGATCAACGCTGTAGCTTGGCTACTTCACGGCCAAGTCGGAGCCCGCTGGTGAGTTGCATAGCCGGCGTGTTCCAGCTACAACAGAATCTAGCCGTTGAACCCAGACAGCAGAACTTTTGGAACGAGCCGAACCATGACGAAAAATTCTATTTGCCTTAAAGCACAAACTTTGACGCTCATGTTACTAGCGTGGTGGGGAAGCACTTCGAACTTGCTTGGCGAGACAATCTTGGTCGAAGCGGAGAGCTTTGCAGATCGTGGCGGGTGGGTCATCGACCAGCAATCCATGGATCAAATGGGATCGCCGTACCTGATGGCGCATGGTTTGGGGGTGCCATTGAACGACGCGGTTACCAATGTTCAGTTTAATATGCCGGGTGAATATCAAGTGTGGGTTCGGACGCGGGATTGGGCTGGGCCATGGAAGAGCCCTGACACGCAACCCACCATGCGTGCTCAAGGATTCCCTGGAAAGTTTCAAGTGCTTATCGACGGTCGAGCACTCGACACCGTGTTTGGAACGGAAGGGAGTGATTGGCATTGGCAGAATGGCGGCAAGGTTAAGATCGCTGAAACGAGTAGCACCCTAGCGCTGCGAGATTTGACTGGGTTCAACGGTCGATGTGACGCCATCTTATTCACCACAGACCAGACGCTTGTACCGCCCAACGACCTTCCAGAAATGTTGTCTTTTCGTCGTCAACTGCCCGGCCATTCGGACTCGCCCGCAGATGGCGGTGATTACGACCTAGTTGTTGTTGGTGGAGGAATTGCGGGCATATGTTCAGCAATTAGCGCAGCCCGCGCTGATTGTCGCGTTGCTCTGATTCAGAATCGACCCTTGCTGGGTGGCAACAACAGTTCGGAAGTGCGAGTCGGCTTGTCGGGACTGATTCGCCAGAAACCCTATCCGAATCTGGGCAACTTGGTCGATGAAATTAGCCCCGTCGGACATTGGACCATCTGGGATGCGGAGCGGCACCCCGATTGGCCGCGCAGCGATGCCATCTTGGATATTGTCAAGCAGCATCCGGAAAAACGAGAACACAATGCCGGTCCCAAGTCGAATTACGAAGATGATAAGAAGCTGGAAGCCGTGTTGGCTGAAAAGAATATAAGCCTGTTCCTTTACACGCATGTAAATCAAGTAGAGATGGACGGCCAGCGTATAACAGCGGTGATTGGGCAAGACATTCGCACGGGCAAGCGACTTCGATTCAGCGGCCACTTGTTCGCGGATTGCACTGGCGATGGGAACCTTGGCATGCTGGCCAAGGCTGAATTTCGCCAGGGGCGTGAGTCCAAAGAGGAGACTCAAGAACATCTAGCTCCTGACGTCGCGGACGAACTGGTGATGGGCACTTCGGTTCAATGGAATTCCAAGACAGATGCCACGCCTTCCACGTTTCCAG
>CAKQNH010000268.1 GCA_934255105.1 uncultured Pirellulaceae bacterium | reverse complement strand
GATCGCAGAGGCGCAGAGAAGCAAAGACAGCATCCCTTCCCCTAGGGCTCTTTTCAATCCAGAGTTGAGGGGAAAGCACGCAACTATGCATTTCCACCTGCTTAACACCGTTTCGTCAGGCCACCTACGGCCCCTAAACACCGTCGATTGCCGCCGCAACCACTGAAGATGATGTTGCTATCGCCATACTAGCGCTCTTGAACTGCAACCGTAATCGAATCTAGTTGTACACCTCTAGAGCAGGGAAGGCTAGAACCCCAGCTTGCTGCGTAGCGTGCAAGGTAGAATCGCTACGGTGTCGCGTGCACTTACGGAGTCCTAGTCTTTGCTATCCTGTCAGTCCCATCGGCGTGCTAGAGTTCGAAGTCGGCCGACGTGGAACCACCACTTGGAACTGTAAAGCTAAGTTTTGGATTAGAAGCGTTGCTATACTCGGCTGGGATGATCTGCTTTGGCACGTTGGCCTTTCTACCGGCACCGCTGGACCTGGCTGCCTCCATTTCGATCTCTGCCATCCCATCGTCCTCCTCACTGGAAGCCCCACCTTCAATTTTGCTGAAGTAGACCTTATTTTCGCCGGCTACGGCACCTGGGACCAAGTCATAGTGGCCCTCGCTGTCCGTTTTGCCCACCGAAACTTGTTGCTCATGGACGAAATAGACATCAGCACCTTCGATTGGCGCTCCTTTAAGCGTAACGGTTCCAGATACCGGCTCCATGCGCGGTCCCGACTCGCCACAGCCTGGGATAAGCAATAGGCACGCTATTGCGACGCAGAAAAATGCGGCTCGGCCACAGACGCCGGGAATACATTGAGAAAAAGACCGAACAAACATAAATTGCTTCCTTACTAGGATGTTGATAGCATTATAGATACGGAAATGACGCTAATAATCTATGAACCTATTCGTAGCGGAACTCGCCAAGAGATTCGACAGTCCTCGTGGCCGAAAGTCTTGGCGACTTCCGCTACCAATATCTGGGACAGTTATAATTCAGCCGTGATGACAAGTAGCCTTGAGCGAATCATCGGTTCTGCCGATGGGGACAACCTTCCCCAGCTTGTCACTTGCGTCCCCTCCCTATGCGGGAGGGGACGTTGCCAACCTCGTTTGGACGTCGCAACTTTGGCCAAAGTCCAAAAGGTCAATATCCCGTCGAACTTCTTACCGAGCCGCTTAGAATTCACCCACCACATTGCCATCATGAACGTATGCTAGCTTGGCCAACGTCGAAAAATCCATGCTTTGAGAGAGGAAGTGAATAGAGCCATCACCGAAAGCAAACTGAGCGCCACCTGTATGCAGGCTGTTGAATCCCCAGGCGTAGCTCCTTCCCTTGGAATCAGTCGTATAATGCGCATTGATCGAGTAGTCTTGGATCTCCCTCGCGGTCGGGGCTGGAACTCCATTGACGAATGTGCCAACGGGAACCCTTCCATGGCAGCAGGTGTGCGTGCCGGTCATTCCCCACGGTCCGTAGGAGGATGACGTTTTCCATGCGCCACCTGCACCTTCGCCAATTGCCAGGGCGTTGCTCATTCCGTCGACCATCGCACTAAGTTTCGAACCATCGTCGTTTCCGAACATACCCTGCTGCAGCTTGCCTGACTTCGTTGAGTGCGGCGAGTCGTAGTCAGTGTAATAACCGGTCGAGAAGAAGTAACTCGTGCGAACTGCATTGCGCCGCGAGTACGTGTCCGTTGTACCTGCCTTGCTGCTAGATGTTGTGCCAGCCTCGGGGTGGGACGGACACTCCAGAAACGGTAGACGGGCGTTGTAAATACCATCGTTCATGACGTCCGTACCGGTGACCACAGCCCCATACCTAGAAGACATACTGGAGCAGACAGAAAAGTTGTACTTGGAATTCAGAGCGCTCTGTTCGACATAAGGAAGTAGCATGGCCCAGCCCGTCGTGTTCAATACACCACCGTGTGCAGCTAGATAGGCGCTATTGTTGTAACGGCCTGAGTTGAGCAGCGCAGGTGGAAACGTCTTGTAGGTGTCCGCGTAATTGTGCAAGGCTAAGCCCTGCTGCTTCAGGTTGTTGGAGCACTGCATGCGGCGTGCAGCTTCTCTGGCGGCTTGAACTGCGGGCAACAGTAAACCGACCAAAATACCGATAATCGCGATCACCACCAGCAGCTCAACCAGGGTGAAGCCGCGACGATTAAAATTGATCTTCATGTTATTTTCTCCGATAATCACTAAAAGACGAGTAGAAGAGGGTGAGGAACAGACCCGAACATCGCGGCTCCTTAGGCGCTTGTCGTGCACTTTCCTTGACTACTGAGACAAAATCGTTTATAGCAAAATTTACCGGAGAACTCCAACTCGTCTGCCAACTAAAGTTCTAATACCCCCTGTTAGGCAAGCAAATACTGCTAAGCTGAAGAGACCTGTGGAATCGAGTTTTCTGCGAGCAATCAAGGCGAATGGGTCGCCAAGAACTGGTTTCGACCGAGATGACGACCGCTGCTAGTTACTGAGCATCGGGCCAACTATAACTGTCGCGTAGAATGGTAGCCGAAGTCGCCCGGCTTTGGACTTCGCTGGGACTATCCAATGTCTGGCGACTTCGGCTACGACAGAAATTCTTTTCAAGAAACTTATCTCTGTCTGGATAAATGACGCTCATGCCTAAGCCTGGCCGCCACAAAGAGCTCACGCTGCAGCAACTCCGCAGCTTTTGCGAGACGGCTCGCAGAGGCAGCTTTGCAGCGGCCGCCGCAGCGCTGGACACCAGCCACGCGTCGGTGCTGCAGCACGTTCACGCGTTGGAACGAAGCTTCGGGGTGAAGCTCGTCGAAACCCACGAACGCGGATGCACGATGACCAAAGCCGGCTGGCTGCTGCTGGAACTCGCCAATCCAGTTCTCGAATCGGTGGGCACGCTTCGAGAACAATTCACGATCACTCTGGCAAACCTCGGCTCGAACTTCACGATTGCGACAACGCCACGGATTTTCCTCGAGGACCTAGTGCCAGTGGTTGCCGAGTTTTGCAAGCAGTCGCCCAAGACGCGGCTCACTTTCATTGAGATGGAAGACGGCGAGATTGCTACAGCAGTTGAGACGCGGCGGGCTGACTTCGGCTTCACGCCCGTGCCGCTGTCTGAAGACCAGACTCGCACGCTTGAGGCGGAAGCCAGCTACCAGCTTGAGATCCGAGTTGTCGGCCCCAAAGGGCATCCGCTGTCTCGGCGACGCCATATCCGTCCCCGCGATTTGATTAAATACCCCATCGTCAACGCGCCGGGTAAAGGGTTCAGCGGGCCGAATTTGGAAAGCATGCTCGAACAGATCACCACGGGTCCGAAGGTCTTGCCGCAAGCAACCGCCGTCTTCGCTGCGTCGCAGCGCGAACTGGTGCGACTTGGTTTCGGATTGGCGCTGCTGGCAGTTGCTACCTCCAGCTCCACCTCCACCTCACCCAATCCCGAATTCTTCGAACGCTCGCTGGGTGAGCCCTTCGCCAACGTCCCTGTACGATTGATCCACCGGCGGGGTACCCCTATGCCGTCCGCGGCCGAAGATTTTATGCGCCTCGTGCGCGCCAGGTTCTGCTCGGACAAATAGTGCCCGAGCATAATAGTCGCTGATCGCTCCGCCGATCAGATGCTAACGTGGAGGTCAGATGCTATAGTCGCTGATCGCTCCGCCGATCAGAAGCTTGGCGTCTCATGTATGGGTTGATGTTGCTGGTGAGCAATTGAGGAACAGCAATGATCGGCGGAGCGATCAACGACTTTCCAAGCTTTCCTCCAGAGTGCAGACTAGCGATGACAACGAACTATCTACAAATGATGTGCGTGGGCTGCCTATGCCTGACGATGGTGGGCAAGCTAAATGCGCAAGAAGCTATTGGCCAGAGGCCTGTCGTTCGCATCGCGATGGCAGGAGACTCGACAATGGCTACTTACAAAACGCCACCCGCCGATAGACCCAGCTTGACGGGCTGGGGGCAAGTCTTGGGAGAGTTCTTCAACGACTCGGTCCGTGTATCCAACCATGCTCAGTCGGGAGCAAGCTCAAAGAGCTTTCGCGCAGGCGGGCTTTGGGAACGCGTGTTGGCAAGCCAACCGGACTACGTGTTCATTCAGTTTGGGCACAATGACAGTCCAGGCAAAGGGGATCGCAGCACCGACCCGAAAACGGAGTTCCGCGATAACCTTCGCCGATTCATCGATGAAGCTGCGGAGATTGACGCCAGAGTTGTCCTGATAACTCCCGTGTCACGAAGGACCTTTGACGCCGCCGGCAGGATATCTTCCTCCCTGCAGCCATACGTTGATGCTGTGCTCGCTGTAGGGGGCGAAAAGCACGTTCCGGTTATCGATCTCAATAAGAGCAGTACCGAACTCTTCAATCAACTTGGCGAAGCCGGCTCGGCTGATCTCGGTCCCGCGGCCAATGATCGCTCGCACTTTTCAAGAAAAGGCGCATTGGCTATAGCGAAACTTGTCGTCGATGCGATCCCGTCAGCCGTTCCAGAACTTGAGTTGTCGATCAAATGAAGGACGGCAGCACCATCCTGGGTTTGTTGCTTGTCGCTCCCGAAATGCTTATAGTCGTGGCCTTACGACTGAAGCACACACTCTTGAGAAAATCCTGGCAATGACGATCCGGCAGTTTTTCAGTTCGAAGATGCAGCGGTGGCTACTGGCGTTGGTGGCGCTGGCCGTACTCGGCGGCCCACTGCAAGCGCAGCAAGTCACCAATTGGATCAAAGTGACGGATCAAGCTGGATGGAGTCCCAGGGACTCGCAAGGCGAGGTCGTTTACAAGGATCGGCTGTGGATCTTTGGCGGATGGTTGGATTCGTATACAGCTCCGCCCCGCGATGTATGGAGTTCGGCAGATGGTAAGACCTGGCAACTCGTACAAGAGACTGCCCCCTGGAAGCACAGCGACTTGGCGATGTCGCTCGTGTTTGACGACAAAATGTGGTTCATGGGGGGGTGGTACAACGGACGCTTGGAAGGGCATTCGGCCAGTAATAAAGTATGGTCCTCAACCGACGGCGCTCAGTGGAAGCAGGTGACCGCTGGTGCCGACTGGACTCCGCGGATCGCCGCCGCAAGCGTGGTGTTCCAAGGCAAAATGTGGCTGCTGGGCGGAACTGAGAATTACTATTTTGGCGACAGCCAGAGCCTCAAAAACGATGTCTGGTATTCGTCGGACGGTCAACATTGGAAGCAAGCCACACCCGACGCAGGCTGGTCGCCGCGAGCCTATCACCAAGCGGTCGTGCTGAACGATAGGATCTACGTCTTTGGCGGTGGGAACTATGTGCCGGAGTACCATGCGACCAATGACGTTTGGAGCTCTGCAGACGGCGTGCATTGGCAACAAGAAACCGATGCCGCCCCCTGGCACCCACGCTTGTGGTTCTCGTCAGTCGTCTATCGTGATCGCATGTGGGTTTTGGGCGGCTGGTCAAACAACCCATCGACGAATTGGGGCGACGTATGGTACTCGCAGGACGGAAAGACGTGGACAGAATTGAAGTCGGATGTGATCTGGAAGGCGCGCCACGAGCTTTCGGCTTTCGTCTTCCAGGACAAGATCTGGGTCGCCGGTGGACACGCCAAGCCGTTAAGCAGCGAAGTTTGGTCGCTGGAGCTTCCCAAATAGCCGTTCATGAGATAGTCGTTGATCGCTCCGCCGATCATTGCTCCTGAGTCGTTGATCGCTCCGCCGATCATTGCTCCTGAGTCGTTGATCGCTCCGCCGATCATTGCTCCTCATGAATGGCGCATGGGTAGCGTCAACGTATACGCAAGACGCCAGAGCATCTGATCGGCGACTTTAGCATCTGATCGGCGGAGCGATCAGCGACTATGGCGCAAACGCAACCCGCCACGTTCAGCCAGCCCGTGCTGAAACGGTTGGAAAATGGTTCCCCAGGGCCAAGTCATCCTCGACCTGCAAGCGGGCCGCCACGCCTTGTACGTAAACAGCTTCGCCCGCCTGCGCCGGTTGATTCGTTTCATAAAACATCGGTGGTTCGTACGTCCAACCGTCAGCCAGACGCTGCTGCTCCTGCTGAGGGTGTCTCAAGATTGGCTTGAATCAGCATCAGCCCCCAGGATCGCTGGAATGTGCGCAGCGAATACGCTTGTTGCACACGGGTCACTTGATTGTGATACAGCTCCATCGGATTGATCAACCGACTGCCGACTCCGTCGTCTTGTGCGTAAGGCCCAAACACACTCGCCAAGAGAACTCGCGCTTTGCTACCCAGCGGGTGGCGGGGATGATCTAGAGTACTGATGTCCATAAAAACTCCATCCTGAATTTTGATTGTGAATTCGTTTCGTTACTTCAATGTCACGCTCTCTTGGTGGCCGTTCACTGGATAGTCGTTGATCGCTCCGCCGATCATTGCTCTTCGCGAATGACGCATCGGTAGCGTCAACGTATACGGGAGACACCCAAGCATCTGACCGGCGACTCTAGTATCTGATCGGCGGAGCGATCAGCGACTTTAGCATCTGATCGGCGGAGCGATCAGCGACTTTAGCATCTGATCGGCGGAGCGATCAACGACTGGATTGCAGTGTCAAGTTCTGAAACGCAAAGACCAGCGAGCGGTTAGAATGAGTGAACTATACTGC
>CAKQNH010000267.1 GCA_934255105.1 uncultured Pirellulaceae bacterium | reverse complement strand
CGACAGTGACAAACGACAGCCTAAAGACGTGCGCAACCATGGACAACATGAACACCACCGACAGCGACATCGCCCGAGAGATCGACATCGACTGGGCGTGGCGGCCTTTCGAGCCATCGGCGGACACCCCCTGGGATCACAAACTGGCCGCACACTTGTTTCGCCGAGCTGGATTTGGCACCCAGCGGCAAGCATTGGATGACGCAGTCTCGCGTACTCCAGCGGAGGTGATCGATGGGCTGCTGGGGGTGGCAGACGAAACGCCTGAATTTCGATCCATAGCGGACGGCTTGATGCAGACCGTAGTGTCGGGGGGCGATCCGAAAAGGTTGTCTGCAGCCTGGGTCTACCGCTTGCTATCTACTCCCAATCAATTGCTGGAAAAGTTGACTCTGTTTTGGCATGGTCATTTCGCTACGGGAGCGGAGAAGGTTACCGATGCTAACTTGAATTGGCAGCAGAACCAACTCTTCCGCCAACACGCATTGGGCGATTTTACAAAACTGGCCCACGGCATTTCTCAAGATCCCGCGATGCTGATCTATCTGGATTCCGCCGTCAATCGCAAGGCACACCCCAACGAGAACTTTGCGCGCGAGCTGATGGAGCTGTTCTGCATAGGCGAAGGCAACTACAGCGAACGCGACGTGCAGGAACTGGCGCGCTGCTTTACGGGATGGGAAATCAAAAACAGCCGCTTCCGCAAGAACCGCTATCAACAAGACACAGGCGATAAAACCGTCTTGGGTCAAACGGGCACATTTGACGGAGAGGACGGTGTCCGCATCGTGCTCGAACAACCCCACTTAGAAAGATTCTTGGCGCGCAAGTGGTTTCGATTTTTTGTGGCCGATGAACCTGAGCCGTCTGAGGAACTGTTGCAGCCGCTGGCAGCTTGCTTTCGAGCACACGAACTTCACATTGCTCCAGCGATAAAGATGCTGCTGCAAAGCAATCTGTTCTTCTCGGCACATGCGATTGGCAGGAGAATCAAGTCTCCGGTCGAATTGATCGTCGGCATGCTGCGCAGCCTAGGGGCCACAAGCAATGCGCAGTTGATCGCGCAGGGCTTGCTGTCTGTCGGGCAAGGCCTGTTCTATCCGCCTAATGTCAAGGGTTGGGACGGCGGTCGGGCGTGGATCAATTCGTCTACACTGCTCGGACGCTCTAACCTAGTAGCCGACATTCTAAAAAATGAATCGACCCTGTTCGGCCGACAAAACTTGACGGACTATTTGGCGAGCTTTGATGTGCGCAGCTCTGAACAAGCCCTATCGCATTTTGAAATTTGCCTGTCGCCTATACGCCTCAGCGATACGACTCGCGGGCAGCTATGCGACACCTTTTCAGTGGCTCGTGGTGACCGCGAGCAAACGCTGCGATCCCTACTGCATGCGTTTATTTCTCTTCCTCAATCTCAACTTGGCTAAGGTCCGTCGAACCATGTACTCAACCACTCACAGCCGGCGTCGATTTCTACAGCGTTCGTTGGGTGGTGCCACAGCCATTGGGATCGGAGGTGCTACGCCTCATCTGTTCACACAAGCCGCCCTGGCTGGTTCATCGGCGGGCGAACGCATCTTGGTCGTGCTGCAAATGTCTGGCGGAAACGATGGGCTCAACACAGTTATCCCTTATGCCAATGACGACTATCGAAAGGCGCGCCCCAAGCTGGCTATTGCGACCGCTGACGTGCTCAAGTGCAATGATCACGTAGGCTTCCATCCGGCGATGGGTGGGCTCCGCGATCTGCTTGAGCAAGGGCTATTGAGCGTGGTGCAGGGTGTGGGATACCAGCGTCCGAATCGCTCGCACTTTGAAGCCATGGACATTTGGCACACCTGTCGCCGCAAAGGGGAATTGCGCGAGGACGGATGGCTGGGCCGCCTGCTTGATAGCCACAGCCAAGATCCGGGAGGGGACGTTCCCGCCTTGCACCTAGGGACAGAACAACAGCCCTTTGCCGTGGTATCAAAGCGCGTGCGTGTGCCCACCATTCGCGATTTGGCAGAGTTTCAATTGCGCGGCCATGATCGCCAGGAACTACGTATGTTTCTCAGTGCGAATCTCAGCCAGCGCGCTAGCGATACTGCAAACAGCGATCCGCTGCTAGATTTCCTGCAGTCCAGCACATCTTCGGCGTTGGCGGCCAGCCAGCGAGTAACGCAAGCGGCTCAGAGTTATGAGGCGAGCGTGCCGTATCCCGAATCGGCTTTGGGGCGGAAGATGCGCACCATTGCGCAGTTGATCGACGCGGGGCTGACCACGAGTGTGTACTATGTGCAGCACGACGGTTTCGACACCCATGCGCAGCAAGGGCCTTCGCACGAGGTGCTGCTGCGACAATGGAGCGAAGCGGTCACCGCCTTCATGCGCGATTTGCAGCAGCACGATCATGCTCAACGAGTCTGTGTGGCCAGCTTCAGCGAATTCGGACGCCGCGTGGCCGAGAATGCCAGCGCGGGAACCGACCATGGCGCGGCAGGGCCAATGTTTGTATGTGGCGGGCGCGTTCAACCAGGCATCGTTGGCGATCACCCCAGCCTGACCGATCTAGATGACGGAGACCTCAATTTCCAAGTTGACTTCCGCAGTGTCTACGCGACCATTCTAAAAGATTGGCTAGGTGTCGAACCCGAGCCGATCCTGGGTGGCAGCTACGACACTATTCCACTGTTCACGGAATCGCGTCCAAGGAGCGGCTGATATCGGTCGCGAAGACCAAAGAATGTTCCTTGGGAAGCTTCTAGGGCCTCGCCATGCGCTTGGCCAGAATAGGAATTCAATAGCTCATGCAATCATGCATCTGGATCGATGAGAAGAGCCTCGATTCGAGCGATCACCGCTGTGAGTGCTTGGCCACTGACGCGTTTGATCCGCTCCGCTTTTCTAGCCTTCCAATCTACACTTCGCAAATGATCGGATAGGATCACACTGGACGGTTCCCCTTCCTCGGCCACGTCGACTTCGAAAGGATATCCCTTGGCCTGTCGCGTAGCGGGGCAAAGAACACACAATCCAGTTTTGCGATTGTAGGACTTCGGGCTGATCACCAGCGCCGGGCGTCGCCCCGACTGCTCGTGTCCAGTCGTCGGCTGCAGGCTAATCCAAATTAAATCTCCACGATCTGGAATGTAAAGTCCCGTGCCGGCTTTGCTCATTGTGCCGAAACCTCAGCTCCAACGTCATCGCCCCAATCAATTTCTCGATGGACTTGCGATGGCTTGCAGGACTTTAGAAGAGCACGAAGACTTAACTTCGTTTCGATCGCTGGCCGAATAACCAAGGCTCCTTCGTGCAGTGCCAGGTCAACCTTAGTTCCATCCGTCAAATCAATTTGGCCCGCCAATCCCGCGGGGATCCGAATCGCCAAACTATTCCCCCACTTTTGCACAGTCGCCATTCTGACACCTGATATATTTATTTGCATGTCGCTATATGCGTGTAGATACAAAGAAGATACATCAAGTTGCAGGCCGCGTCAATATTCTGGTTGTCTCACATCCTTTCCCCGCTGCGAAATTTAAAAGGATTTATCATGCATCCGAAAAAACTCGTTGGACTGACATAGCTCACGGCATGTGCTACATCGCTTCCGGCTACGTAGGCGATGCGCACCGCCCCACGTTCGCCTTGCGGCCTGGCGCGTCGGGCGAATTCGCAGCCAAAGACGACTACGCAGACAACCCATTTATCGCTTGGTATCAACCCAAGTGCTCGCCCTACAACACCTCTCAGATCGTCTATGGGGACAATTTGTATACGGTTTATGACCAAGGCTTCATGACTTGTCACAACGCCTTGACGGGCGAAGAGATGTTCGGCAAAGTTCGTTTTCCGCAAGGCGGTTCGTTCACCGCTTCACCCTGGGCGTACAACGGCAGGATCTTCTGCTTGAGCGAGGACGGCAACACCTACGTCGCCAAAGCCGGCGACCAATTCGAATTGCTCGCCACCAATCCGCTCGATGAACTGTGCATCGCCACGCCCAGCGTCGCTGATGGCAGACTGCTCCTGCGAACTCTTTCAAGACTTTACTGCATCACCGGCAACTGAGCAACGTACGGATTGGCGTTTCCCCCTCCTTGCTGACGCGGCGGGTTACGATTGCCGAAGACGCGACGGGTTACGATTGTCAAGGACGTGGCAGGTTACGATTGTCGCAACACTGAGTCGTTTGGGCCATCGATTCGTCGTAAAGTAAAACTTAGCCTGACGAGTTGATTGCCCGCCATCAACCGCAGTACACTATTGAAATTGTCGTCCATTCTAACCCTCAGTGTTCAGGAGTTTCCGCACATCGATGGGAAGTCGCAAGAAGCAAAAGAAACGCCCTAAATGGGATGCGGACTGGCTCGACCTGGACGACCTGTTTGATGCGGACGATTTGTTCGATAAGCTCAAATGGCGTGGCCTGCGCAAGCAGGCAATTGTCGATGCTTTCTCAAAAATCGATACTTCGCTCCCGATCGTCTTGGGAGCGATTGCGTTGATTGCGGTCGTTGTGTTGAGCGCTGGCCCCATCCTGGCCGTGCTAGCTCTCATCGCGTTGTTGTACGGCCTCGGGCGGTTTGTTTGGCGTGGTCTAGCTGGACTGCGACAGGTCGCAGGTCAGTTTCAACAAATGTTCGAGTCGCACGCTACGCAGCAACAACGAAAGCTTGCGGCTTTGGAAGCCAAGCTGCGTCTCGACCGTGATAGTCGAACTCAGGAGCTACTGGTATCACTGGTGCAGCTTCGCCGATCGCTGGAACAAGATATACAGGGTGGAAAGTTTTCAGTCCTGACGGGCGATGTGCTCCGCCATGTCGATCAAGTGTTCAACGTTTGTGTGGAACACTTGGATATGACCTACCAACTCTGGCAAGCGGCTCAGGGCGGTCCGCGCGACTCAAGTCAGAAACTGCGACAACGAGAGATCCTGATTGTGGAAGTCGAGGCGTCTGTACAGCAATTGCAGGCGATTTTAGATCACCTGCACCAGCGTGTGGTCGGTAGCAAGACGGACGAACTGCGGCGACTGCGCGCCGAGTTGGATCAGACGATCCGCATCGCCAAGCGTGTTGAGCAGCGAACTGACGAACTGCTCCATCCGCCGGATGCCTTTAATCGCTCAACTTAAGACTGGCAGCCACGCTCTGCTCTCTGTCGCCCATGCTCTTCTCCGTTGCGATTTGGCCTCAAGTCTCAAGTCTCAAGCCTCAAGCCTCGAAGATCTCCCACACCAATTCCAACTAGAAGAGTTGCTACAATGGCCGTTGCTTGATAGTCCAAACGGTTACCCTTTTTCGACGCGATTCCATGAAGCATCTATTTCCCCTGTGCGTACTTCTCACCGTCGCCTGTTTCGCTACGGCGGACGAATCTCTGGAGGCTCCAGGTTTACAGCAGCCAGTGGAGATTTTGACGGATCGCTGGGGAGTTCCGCACATCTACGCGGAGAACGAGTACGATCTGTTCTTTGCCCAGGGCTATTGCGCGGCGAGAGACCGACTTTTTCAATTTGAAATATGGCGACGACAAGCGACTGGCACGTTGGCAGAAATCTTGGGGCGCCGCGAGCTACAGCGTGATATCGGTGCGCGGTTGCATTCATTCCGCAAAGATCTGCAACAAGAAGTAGCTCATTATCATCCACGCGGAAATACGATCATCCCGGCGTTCGTCGATGGCATTAATGCATATGTTGATAGGGTCAATCGCGATCCGGCGCTGTTGCCGATCGAGTTTAAGTTGCTGAACTTGACCCCTGGGAAATGGACCGCTGCAGATGTCATCTCGCGCCACCAAGGACTGTTGTCCAATGTTACCACCGAACTGCGTCTCGGCATGGCCGTGGCCGCAATTGGCTCCGATCAAGTTCGGGAGCTGGATTGGTTTCGGCCAGGAAAGCCATCTTTGGAACTGGATGTCGAACTCGACGGCAGTTTGCTGAGCAATGAGATCTTGGGACTTTACAATGCATTCCGCCAACCAGTCAAGTTTAGGGCGGAAGATATCCAGGCCGAGTCCAAACGATCGGTCGCGAGTCTGCCGCAAGTGGGGCATCAGGCAGCGCTCCTGCCGACGGGAGATGGAAGCGATCAGATCGGTTCGAATAACTGGGTAATAAGCGGCAAACTGACGCAAACTGGACTGCCATTTATTGTCAACGATCCGCATCGAGCCTTGGCTGTCCCCTCGCTGCGCTACTTCGTTCACTTAGTCGCCCCTGGTTGGAACGTGATCGGCGGTGGCGAACCGGTGCTGCCAGGAGTATCCATCGGGCATAACGAGCATGGCGGTTGGGGTTTGACGATCTTTGGACAGGACAACGAGGACCTGTACGTCTATGACGTGAACCCACAGAACCAGAACCAATACCGTTACCTAGCGGGCTGGGAGGACATGCGCGTTATCAGGGAAGAGATCAAGATCAAGGGCGAAAAGCCCGAGGTGGTCGAGCTCAAATTCACTCGGCACGGTCCCGTGCTTTTTGAAGATAAAGAGCACCACAAAGCCTATGCATTGCGCGCCGCCTGGATGGAGTTGGGAAACGCTCCTTATCTGGCGAGTCTACGCATCAATCAAGCTAACAACTGGGAGGAGTTTGTAGATGCCTGCTCCTATAGTCGCATGCCTGCGGAAAATATGATTTGGGGT
>CAKQNH010000266.1 GCA_934255105.1 uncultured Pirellulaceae bacterium | reverse complement strand
TAGGATCGTACCATTGATGTAGCTGGCTTCATCGCTCAGCAGAAATGCGGCCGCTTTGGCAACGTCCTCGGGAACCCCTAGTCTACGGACGGGAATCTTCTGCGCAACCTCGTCATAGAGTTCGTCGATCGGCTTATCCCAACCGGCACAGGTGGCTGCTAGCATGGGAGTCTTCACCGTGCCTGGACTGATTCCCACCGCGCGCACCAAGCCCGCATAGTCGACCGCCAAACAGCGAACCAGCGCCTCGAGTGCGGCTTTGGATGCGCAGTAAACTGCGTGTTGCGGAAAGCCGATTTGGGAAGCTACGGAAGTTGTAACTAAAAACGTACCGCCGCCCGCTGCGCGGAGCGCTGGAATTCCGTACTTGGCCGTCAGTAGGGCACCTTTGACATTGACTCCCATCACTTTATTCCAGATTGCGTCATCGAAATCCTCTACGGTTCCTTGCCCCCAGGCACCGGCGTTGCAATGGATACCATCGACCTGACCGAAGGCGGCTATAGCGCCTTCGATCAGCGCTCGCACTTGCTCCTCCTGGGTCACATCGCATTTAATGAACTTTGCGCGCGACTTGCCGGCGAGTTCTTCTTCCAGGGCCTGTCCCTCTGCCTGCTGAATGGAGGCCATCACGACATTGGCACCGCGCAATACAAACTCGCGGGTGCAGGCTGCACCGATTCCAGACGTGCCGCCGGTGACGATGATAGTTTTTCCCGCAAGTGACATGTTGTTCCTCGGTTTAGAGTTTGAGTATTGAAGTCCTAGATCATGCGTGGGATAAGCTTCCAGCTTGTCTGTTGTGTGGGATAAGCTTCCAGCTTGTCTGTTGTGTGGGATAAGCTTCCAGCTTGTCTGTCCCGTGGGATAAGCTTCCAGCTTGTCTGTCCCGTGGGATAAGCTTCCAGCTTGTCTGTCACGTGGGATAAGCTTCCAGCTCGTCAATCCCGGCCGATAAGCTTCCAGCTTGTCAATCGCATCCGATTACCCCACTTATCTGTTAACCTGAAATTTTACCCTGTCTATTTTCGATTGCTACGCGCGTCGATGGCGCGGTCGGCCATGCGATTAAAATCATTCTCTGGAGAGTAGCCGAGTTCTTGGCGGGCGCGCGAGATGTCAATAGAGAACGGATAGTACTGCGGACTGGCAATTTCGATCGTTGGAACGCCCAGCTTATGCGACAAGTAGTTAGCGGCTTGCCGATATTCAAACGGGGCGGGGGCGGCAATATTATAATCGCGGCCAATCGCTCGCTCGTTCCCGAGCGAAACGTCTACTGCCTGGAGCACATCGTCGATGTGTACGATATGTCGAGTGAGCGGAACGCCTGCAGCGTCGACTAACACAGGCATGCGCTCCTGTCCACTGCGAACCAACTCGAGCACTTCATCGGACACATCGCCGAAGCCATGTCCAGGCTCGGCTGGATCGACGTTCTTTAGAATGGAAAAGTGGTTCAACAGCTCGTCTCCTTCGAAGACCCATGACGATCGCAGGATGGTCGTGGGCAGACCATACTGGATGCGGTACTGCTGAGTCATCGTCTCCTCCATGACCTTGGAGAAGGCGTAGTAGCCGGGATAGGCAGCAAGCGGCGTCTGTTCGTTGATCGGTTGTGGATGCGGATAGAACCAGATGCCTTGCGCTGCATCTCCACTGAGCAAAATGAATTGCTTGACCTGTTTGGAAAATCGGCAGGCTTCGAGAATGTTAAAAGTGCCACGTAGGCTGACATCAAAAAAGGTCTGGCTGTCCTCCTTGGTCGTCGCCATTTGAATAACGATCTCCGAACCGCTTACCACCTCCCCACAAGCACTCGCATCGGCAACACTTCCCTTGACACACGTCACGTGATCACCGGGAACCGGTTGCTGGTGGACTAGTGCGCGCACTTGGTGTCCGCGCTTACCGAGCATCTCTACAGCGGCGCGGCCGATTTTTCCCGACCCACCAAAAACAGCGATCGTTGTCATGACATCTCTCAGAAAGTTCTAGTGATACTGTCGCGGTCGAAGTCGCCAGACTTGGGACTGTTGCGCGGATTATCCAAAGTCTGGCAGTTTCGGCTACCCAATCCGCGACAAGTATAGTTGGCGAGCGGGCTGTGGGCTGTTGCAATGCACTGAAAATGTTAACTGACAAGTGGCCTGCATAGTAGCCCCGCAAAAGCGGATGCAGGATAACTGCGGCACAACCGAAACCGCGCGCTTGACTATGGTTACGCTGCGCGATAAGGTGAATAGCCCGCCTCGGCTGTGTCAAGCTATCCGAGATTGGTCCCGCCCGCCCACATCAATTCATGTCGCGTCATGTCGCGGTATGCACTGGCGCAAGCCAATATTCTGCCCGCATCCTAAACGAAGACACATCTACAAAACGCATCTTAGACCATTGGAGAAGTGGAAATGAGAGAGTCTGCATCTGCAAGAGTAGTTAACCGAGTGGCGTTGATGTTGGGGAGCTGCCTGCTGGGCATCGTTGGGCTGGGTGCACCCACAGTCCAGGCTGAAGGGGCGCAGCCGGTGTTTCGCGCGGGCGCAGCTACCAGCAACATAACGCCTCCGCTGGGTGAACTGATCGTGGGGGGTTTCCAGCCTTTCCCAGCTACGAATGTGCATGACGAACTGCATGCGCGGTGCTTGGTACTGGACGATGGCAAGACGACGGTGGCTTTCGTCCTGTGCGACAACGTAGGTATCGCGGTAGAAGTGTTTGACTTGGCCAAGCTGCAACTGGAAGAGGCGACTGGCCTGCTGCCATCGCATGTGCTCATGGCTTCCACCCACACGCACTCGGCCACGACAGCCCGCGGTCCGAGCAAAGTGATTCGCGAAACCGAGCTGACCGATTATCAGAAATTTTTGGCTCGTCGCATCTCGGACGGAGTGCGCCGCGCCTTGGCCAATTTGGAGCCGGCGCGAATCGCCTGGGGCAAGATCGACGAGCCCTCCGAAGTCTTCAATCGTCGCTGGCATGTCAAAGACGCATCGCTGTTAGCGAATCCCTTTGGCGGTGTAGATCAAGTCCGCATGAATCCGCCCAAGGGGAGCGCCGCCCTAGACCGCCCGGCTGGACCGACCGATCCGCAAATCAGCTTCATTTCGGCGCAAAGCCTGGACGGTAGACCAATCGCGCTGTTGGCGAATTATTCACTGCATTATGTGGGCGGCGTCCGATCGGCTGATATTTCAGCAGACTATTTCGGATACTTCGCCAAGTTCATCGAAGAGAAATTGGGAGCTACAGAGCAAACGCCACCGTTCGTCGGCATCCTCTCCAACGGCACCAGCGGCGATGTGAACAATATCAACTTCTCGGAAGCCAGCGGACGCAAATATCAAAGTTATGAAAAGATGCAGGAAGTAGCACAGAAGGTTGCCGATCGCGTCTACGAGGCGCATCAGCAGTTGAAGTTCCAAGATTGGGTACCGCTGGGTGCCGTCGAAGTTCGCCTGCCGCTCAAGGTCAGACAGCCCACGCCGGAAATGGAGAAACACTTCGTGGAACTAGCCGAACGCCAGGCGAAAACGCCTAACGCCAAGCCCAGTCGGGATACGTTTTATGGCGAGCGGATCGCATTGCTCAAAGACGCTCCGGCCGAGGTCGAAGTCCCGCTGCAAGCCATTCGCATCGGTGATTTGGCTATCTCAGGCATTCCGTTTGAAGTCTTCGCCGAGACCGGCCTTGAGCTCAAAGAGCGAGTCCCTTTTGCCGAGACCTTTACAATCGAGCTGGCCAACGGATCGTACGGCTATCTGCCGACCCCTGAGCAGCATCGCCTGGGGGGCTACGAGACATGGCTGGGAACCAACTTCGTGCAGCTCGATGCGACCGTTAAAATTGTGGACAAGCTGCTGGAAATGTTTGATGAACTTAAGCAGAAGAATGGCAGTGAATGATAGTTTCTCCTCTTCCTGGGGCGATGCCCCAGGCTATGTTGAGAAAGGCCATGGGCCTTAAAGCCAGAGTACGACATAAGCAGAGTACGACATAACGAGCAACCTTAAAACGTGCCAGCTAGAGAACATCATCGGAGTAAGGCAGCAATGAGACTTGACCCCGCCCCCAAAGCGATTTTATTGGTCGACCGCTGGCTAGCGCTCGTCTTGGGTCTGGTCGTGCTGGTTGCCAGCGGACCGCTCGCGCTGGCAGACGACTACGTTCTGGAGCAGGATGTGATGGTGCCCATGCGCGACGGCGTGCTGTTGGCGACCGACATCTATCGCCCGGCCAAGGATGGAGTAGCGCAAGAAGAACCGTTGCCTGTCATCCTGACTCGTCTGCCATACAACAAAAATGGTGCCAAGACGGCCGGTGCATATTATGCGAGTCGGAGGGTGTGTGGCATATGCTGACCGACGACGGCCCCGACGGCGTGGACTGCGCCGCCTGGATCGGCCAGCAGCCGTGGTCCAATGGAACGATCGGTATGATCGGCACGTCGTACGTCGGTGGGACTCAACATGCCATGGCCCTAGCGGGTGCACCTGAGCTGAAGACGGTGATTCCGGTCGATGCGATGTCGAACCTCGGGCGGCAAAGTCTTCGCAACGCGGGCGCTTTCGAGCTGCGATTCTGGAACTGGATCTTTTTGAACGCTGGGCGCGGAAGTCGCGCGTCTCAATCGCCGGGCACTGCTGAAGTGCTCACCGAGATGGCGGACCAGCGTCAAGCTTACTTGGCAAATTTTCCCACGCGGCGTGGCATGACACCGTTGAAGCTATCGCCGGAGTATGAAGATTGGCTAATCTCCGCGATGGAGCATGGCGCGAACGACGATTTTTGGGCTCAAAACAATATCGTTGATTCGCCCGAAAAGTACAAAGACATACCGGTCTACTTGGTTTCCGGCTGGTACGATTCCTGGGCTGGAAACACCACCGCCAACTTTATGGCACTCAGGCCAACGCTTAAAAGCCCCGTCTTCCTGATCATGGGGCCCTGGATTCATGGACAGCAAGCCGCCTCTGCTCACGGACAAGTCAACTTTGGCAGTGAGGCGGCCATTGCCGATCAATGGGCTTGGCGACGGGAGTGGTACGACCATTGGCTCAAGGGAATCGACAACTCGGTCGGTAAGGAAGATCCGTTTAAGACGCCCGTGCGAATCTTCGTGATGGGCTCCGGCGACGGAGGCAAAGATTCCCAAGGCAGATTGCAACACGGTGGAGTTTGGCGAAACGAAAACGAATGGCCGCTCGCGCGCACGCAGTACACCGACTTCTATCTGCAAGCAGACGGTGGATTATCCCGCACAAATACGGAGTCCGAGTCGGCCGTGACGCAGTTTCAATTCGATCCCGCAGATCCAGTGCCAACCATCGGCGGGAACATCTCGTCGGGGGACAACATTTTGGTGCAGGGTGCGTGGGATCAAAAAGGGGGACCACACCTGTGGAATTTCCAACAGCCGATACCAATCTCCGCTCGCAACGACGTGCTGGTCTTTCAATCAGAGCCTTTGGAAGAGGATCTAGAGGTCACCGGTGAGATCGAAGTGAAGTTGTTCGCGTCCAGCTCGGCCGTCGATACCGACTTCACTGCCAAATTGATCGACGTCTATCCACCCTCGAACGATTGGCCCGGCGGATTCGATCTAAATATAGGCGATGGCATCGTCCGCGGGAGATTTCGCGAGTCGCTTCAAAAAGAAACCCTCATGACTCCGAGCGAAGCGTATGAGTTCACGATCAAGCTCTACCCGACGTCCAACGTTTTCAAGCGTGGACACCGAATTCGGGTCGACGTGTCCAGTTCGAACTTCCCTCGCTTCGACGTGAATCCCAATACGGGAGAACCACTGAACCTTCAGCGACTAAGCCATGTGGCCACTCAAACCATCTACCACGACGCCGCTCATCCCAGCCGCATCGTGCTGCCCATTATTCCGGCAGCACCTGCTCGGTAGCCCGCCTTCCCTTTCTCTGCTCCCCTGCCCTGCTACGCCCGCAGTCGCAATTCAGAAAAATTAATTCACCACACGGAGATGATTCATGCGTGCTTACTGGCCAGCCACGATACTACTTACCGCGAAGGCGGCGACGGCATTTATTCTTACTCTGCTTGCGTTGTCAACGCTCCCCGCCCCTAAGCTAGCGGCTGCGGAGTTGCACGTTGGAACAGCGACGATCAGCATTACGCCAGATCAGCCGGTGGGGCTGTCTGGACAATTGCACGCGCGGATCGCGCGCAGCGTCGACAGCCCGGTGACAGCTACGGCACTAGCGCTGGAATCGCGGCAGGGTGAAGAGTCGCTGGACCAAGCGATCTTGGTCGCGTGCGATCTGGTAGCCATTCGCGACGGAATCTTAGAGAAGGTTCGCGAGCGAATCAAGGATCGGCTACCTGATTTCGACGTCAGCAAGTTAGTGATGAACGCCACCCACACCCACACCGCACCGGTGATGCGCGAAGGTGTATACGATCTGCCCACCGAGGGAATCATGCAGCCGCATGAGTATGTTGAGTTTCTAGTGGATCGCGTCGCAGACGTCGCAGTGCAGGCCTGGCAAGCGCGCGCTAAGGGGAGCGTTGGTTGGGGGTTGGGCCACGCCGTGGTAGCACAGAATCGCCGCAGCACCTATGCCGACGGGACAGCGCAAATGTACGGCGCTACCAACAAAGCTAACTTTCGCGGTATTG
>CAKQNH010000265.1 GCA_934255105.1 uncultured Pirellulaceae bacterium | reverse complement strand
CAATTTGAGCATGCCTACGGCGCGCCCCATAATCTGTGCGCGGGCCAAACTTTTGAATTGCGAGTGACCGACTTCGTAGGGGATCCGCTCGGCGGTCAACTCGCGCTCGGTCCGCCCGACACTGCTGATCTCAGGGCTGGTGTAGATCCCAGTTGGAATGTCGCTCAGCGCCATGCAGCGGTCGAGGCAACCTGATAGATGCAAGGCGGCGGCGCGTCCCTGCATGTAGGCAGCGCTGGCCAGAGCTGGGTAGCCGATGACATCACCGACCGCGTAGATGTGCGGAATGCTGGTCTGCCCCTCCGCATTAACCTCCAATTGGCCACGCGAGTTCGGAACGATCCCGATGTTATCCAGTCCCAGCTCATCGACATTGCCCGTGCGGCCGTTGGCCCATAGGAAGATGTCGGTCTTGATCTGCTTGCCGCTCTGCAAATACAGCACCACTCCGTCCGCTTGTCCCTCAATGCGTTCCAGGGCTTCGTTGTGGCGAATCAAAACCCCTTCATCGCGCAGATGATATGACAACGCATCGATGATCTCATCGTCCAGAAACTCGAGCAACTTTTCGCGCGTGTTGACCAAGTTGACTTTGATACGAAGATTGCGGAACATCGATGCGTACTCGCAGCCAATGACTCCCGCGCCATAGACGGTGATCGAATTGGGACGATCGGTCAGCTCCAGAATTGTGTCGCTGTCAAAAATGCGCGGGTGGCTGAAATCGACCCCTGGCGGTCGATAGGGCCGCGAGCCGACGGCGATGACGAAATGGTCTGCGCGGAACTGCGCTCCGTCTTCCAACTCGATTGTGTTCGCGTCTACAAACCTAGCTTGGCCAGGGAAAATGGGCACCTGATTGCGATCGTAGAACGACTGCCGCATCGCCTCTTGTTTGGCGATAACTGAGCGACTGCTCTCCCGCAATTGCGCTAAGGAGGGGGTGGGGCGATTGCCCAGTTGCTGCACGATGGGGTTGTTCAGAGCCTCCATGATCGAATAGATCGAAAACCGTAGCGACTTGCTGGGGATCGTCCCCCAGTGGGTACAGCCACCGCCGATTCTGGCGTGCCGTTCGAAGATGGCTACGCGTTTGCCCTCTTTGGCGGCCTGCATGGCGGCACCTTCACCGCCGGGGCCAGTGCCGATCACGATCACATCGAAGTAGTTGGCCTGCACTGTAGTGATGGGCTGTGGTGTGGACATTGGGTACCGTGTGCGTGAGTGAAGACCGCCCTGCGGGCTTTAAGTATCTGGGGGAACATTACTGTCGCATCTAGGGCTTTTCACTGCAACCGCGAAGCGGTGACAGCACGTAGCTGCGGGCGTCAGCCCGCAGATCGCTAATCGACCTATACTGCAACTAATCCGTGGGTTGACACCCACGGCTACATGCTGACGTGGCTTCGCCACTAATACGCGTTACCGCAGCCAAAGTTGCGACAGTTATTTTTCTACTGATGCTACGCCTCGCCGAGGTTGAGTGTTTTAATATCCTTAGCAACCGCAGATAATTGCTCGACAATCTGCTCACTGGACACGCCATGGAAAGCGACGGCGTTATCGTAGCGTGGCTTTTGGAAAAATCCGGTTTGATTTTCTAGCACGCTATCGACTTCATCTTCCAAGGCGCTGAGCCACTGTGGAATGTCTAGTCCAACGCCCGTGGGTTGCTCCATCATCAGCTTGCATTCGTCGATTAGCAAATCGAAAATCTGCGAGGACTCGCCGCTTGCGCGAAACTGGCGTACGGCGGGACCGACCAGTGCCCGCATGCGATCGACGGTCATGGGGCGAGTAAATCGTTCGTGCAGGCGGTCGGCCACCGTGGGCATGCGCATGGCGTATTTTTGCTGCAGGTCTTGCAGGTGCTGCAAGTACATCTCGCTCTCACGGCCGATGCGTTCGGACAACGCCCGCCGCCATTGCTGAGCCGTCTGGTGGCAACCCGCCCGGACCAATACTTCATGTGTCCAGTAAATCGGCTTGAGATTCCAAGACACCCGATCGTAGCGCACTCGCAAACGCAGGAAATCCAGCAACATATACAGCATCTCGCCGCGGTCCGACTGAGTGGTCGTGCTGTTGTAGTCGCGATATTCGCTGTAGTGATCGATGATCGCCTCGAGCACCACGTTGAGCATTTTCTCGACATGACTGCGCTCAATGGCACCTTCGTCGATGGCTAAAAATAGATCTTCCAGCTCATCGCCACCCTCTTCAACGACCTTGTCCAGCCAATGGCCAACTCCCTGATGTAGGATAGCGCGGACATTCCCCAGCCGCAGAAAAGACTGCGTGAAAATCGCTCCGCCGTAGCGTTGGATGAATTCGACCAACCGATTCCAGTGCTGGCTGTTATCGACGGTTTCTAGTACGCTCAATCGCAGGGTGCGGCTGTGCGATAGCCAACTGCCGAGCATGACTTCGGTCAGTTGTTCGAGCACGGCGATGAGCTCATCGCTGTTGGGTTCGAGTTCGCCGAGCGACTCTCCATCATGGACGTCCAGGTCGACTGGCTTCAACTCTTCAGCCGTCAGGCGCCGCGTCGACTTGGGGCGATAGCTGGTGATTTTGCGTTGCTTGCCCGAGCTCTTCGCTTTGGTGGCTGGGGCTGACGGGTTGGCCTGATCGCTCAGTCGCAATTCGTCGACGCGCCAGTTGATCGCATTCTGCACCACAGAGCGGACCATCGCGACGAAGCTGAGTTTGAACAGGTCGTCGAACTCGGTGACTGCTCCCGGCCCAATGGGATTGTGATGCTCCATGAAGCGGCACGTCTCGAGTAGATGGCAAGCTTGGTAGAACAGTCCCTGGCGGGGGAGCCAGGCCAATAGGTGCGACAGCACGCGGCGTCGCAGACGGACGCTGTAGATCTGCGCCGGATCGCCGCCGCGAGCTAATGGAATGTAGAGCAGTTTTTTGGATCGCAGCGCGGCCAACAATCGCGGGAAGGTTTCATCGATGGCTGTGGGATGGCCGTATAGCAAATTCCCCAAGATCTCGATCGCGATCCGATCGTCTTCCGGGATTCCATCCAGCTCCTTGCCAATCGATTCTATCGTGCCATTGGCGGCGGCCAGATTGGAGAGCAGCAATCGCCGCGCATCGGCCGTCTCTACAGCCGCTGCGATGATGCGTTCCAGTAGCGATTCTTTTATCAAACGCTGGCGATCGTAGCGACTCATCGCATCGTGATCTGGTCCACACTTGGCGATCCGGTAGGCGGCCACATCTTGCATCAGTGTTAAGAGCCCCCGGCGATTGGCGGCCGCTTGGTCGGCCCAGTGCTCCATGGCCTGCAAGCGAGCTTGTCCAGCGGCATCGCCCGAGGAGATTTCAGCGTGGAGGTGTCGACTGAGCGCGGCCCCCTTCCACATCTGTGCCAAAGCGGTCAAAAAAGTCAGATGTTGATTTAAGCGAATGGATTCATCCAGCAATTCGCTGTCGCTTTCAGCACCACCCTCCTCGGGAACCGAACTCTCTGTGCCATCGTCGGTCGTATCGCTGTAGACCACGCCTTCGTAGGCCGCATCAAACACGCCTCCCTCTTCATGATCGTCGTCCTGGTTCGCATCGAAGTCGTCTCCGCCCAACAGTTCGGTGTCCGGCTTGCGCGGCGAATTGCCCGCCCGCCGTCCAGTTCGCCCCAAGCTAAATTCGGGGGCGTGCCAGTAGTGATCCGCGTTGGCTTCCAGGTAGTCAAAGAACTTCTGGGCCACATTCCAGTCCAATCGCGCTTCGGCTGGGCCAGTTTGCAACTGATGCTCAAAGTGCTGCAGCCAGCGGCGGGCCAGTCCAGAAAATGAATCGTCCCCTTTTTGCAGGCCAACTCGATCGGCTTGCCCCAACCAGTGGACCAGCAGGGCCATCGAAGCGACAAAGTCATGGCGTTCCAGCAGCGATTCGACTACCAGTGCATAAGCCTTGGGGGAGTCAAACAGTTCAGCATGAGGTGCCCAGAATTTGATGTCACCAGCGGCCGCACCCCCGGCGTGCCACAGCGCCAAGGCTTTTGACACCAGCACGGCCGATTGAACGGTTTCCTGTGGGTCGGTAGCTTCCAAGTCGCCCACGGTGTGCGCAGCAAACTGTCGCCACCACTCGGCAGCCCCACGCAGTTGGCCTTCGATCTGTTGGCAGAGATCATTTCGGCCGGCTGCGGAAGCTTCGCGCCATATCCGCGATTGCATGGCGAAGACAAACTCCATCAACTGCACCAAATCCTCTACGCGATGATCGTGGACCGATGCATCGGGACCTTCGAAGCGCGAGAAGTTGCCAGCGAATCCCAAAATATTCCACGGGTCGACGATCGCACCGCACTCAATACCGCGATGCACCAGGTCGATCACTTGGGGCGAGATCTCAACCGCTTCATCCAGCTTGCCAACTTGTAGGAAGTGGTCGCCGGCAGTGATCAGGCAATCGATGCGCGACACAATCCGAGCTGAGGGAACCGGGACAAAGTCCGACTGCTCCTTGGCCGCCGCCGCATTGCCCATCCGCGCAAAGAGACGCGCCAGTTGCACATGCTCGAGCTGACTGGCGCGGAGTTTTGCCAAATGGGTATTGAGGTGCTGGCGCGCGCCGCCGAAGGGTTGCCGACGCAGCTTTTGCTCTTCCAAGAGACGCGCCAAATGCGGGCCACTCATGCGCTCCAACAGTTGTTCGTAAAATTGATCGCGATATTCTGCAATCGGTCCGAGTAGACTGACCAGCGTCATCGTGGAAGCAAATGCTCCAGGGCCGCCCCCGCTAATGCCCGAGGCCATGAGTATCGTACCCGCCAGGACGGCCGCAGCTTCGGTCAGCAGTTCTTCCTGTGGGAGATTGGAGGCTTCGTGTACACGCGCCAGCAATGCGTCCAGCGTTACCTGTTGAACTACGAAGCGGCGGTAGTTGCCACTGTTGTCAATGCGGTGCGGATCCCACTGGCCGAAGTGATAGTTGGGACGCTGATTGACCGGATGGTCGAAATCATATGCCCGTGGGTCGAGGGCGAGCTCTTCCAACAAGGACAGGTCAAAGCTGGCGCGTCGCAAAATATCGGGCTCGGTCTGCTCCAGGATTTCCATACAGCGGACCACTACCGCTTCGTACAATCCCGCCGTGGCACCAATACCCCGGACGTAGATCGGTAGCGGACGCAGCCATTCATGGGCGTAGGGCTCCAGACGTCGGCCTTCGAGCACCGCTACTGGCCGATGCCCCACGAAGTCATTAAGCTGGGCAATAGCGGCTGGAACGATCCGCTCGGCCTCTGTCCACGGCCCCCCTTGGGTCAAGACGGCCTCCATGGCGCGCCCCAGAAAGAAGCCATTGATCAGCGCTTCGGGCTCTTGATGGAACAGCAGGTCGCGGTGGAAATCGAGATAGGCAGGCAGGAAGTTAAGCCACACCATCTCCATCAGAGCTGCCGCCTGTTCACAGTCGGAAAAGCCTGGGTTGGTCTCAGCCAGGCGAGCCAGCTCATCCTGCAGCCATTGCTGGATCTGCAGCCATGCGGGCAGCCCCTCATAGGGGCCCGCAGGGATCGCTTGAGCATACAGGCGGTTGAGTGCCGCCAGCGTCTTGAGGTCGATCTTGCCAGACGAAAAGTTGAGCCAGCCCAAAACTTGGCGCAAATCTTCAGTCAACCTGTCTTTGGGGTCGCTGCTACGTTCTTCCACACACACTTACCTGATGGAGCAATTCCTCTAGAGAAGTAAAGCTTTGCCGCTAGAGGGGGCCGGAAGGATTGGCGACGACCTATTGCTTGCTTGGTTGCGGCATCGAATCCTGTGCCATCAATCGTATGGTTTGCGTTGCAAAGGGTCTAGGATGGGTGTTAAATTGTACAGCGGTCGTCGGGTTGCAACGGCGGTTGACTAATTCCACTTTTCGCATGAAATAGGGGACTACAGATGTTTCCGTCAATTAGCCAAGGTGCCGAACATTGAGTCAACCCGACGCCCAGACGCCCCATTTGGCCCCCTCGGCCCCTTTGCAGCCTTTGCCGCCACTCCCCGCTGAGCAACTGTTGATCGACTGCTTGCCAGACTGGGGCGGCCTCCGCGGCTTAGTGGTCTCACCGGGGCGTGCCCAGTTGGCAGATCACCTTGTTGCCGTGCGTGGTATGCCGTACGTCGCGGCTTGGTACGTCGATTTGCATGATGCCGCAGCCGCTAATGCCGTCTGTGCCGAGGGAGTCCACGTGTTGTGCGGCAGCGACTTGCCAGACAGCGAACACGACATAGGGGAAGTCGCCGAGGCTTTGGATGTCGCGACCCCCAAAAGTGAAACTCCTGATGGCTTCCACTTCGACTTGATCGCCATGCCCGTCCTGCGCCGCGGCGAGGTCGAAATGACTCGCGAATTGATGCAGCAAGCCCATCAACGCTTGGCGATCGGCGGCTATTTGGCGGTCAGTGTCGACAATCCAAAAGATCAATGGTTGCACGAACAGATGCAGGCGTTGTTCGATAAAGTGACCAGCCATCGCACGCCACAAGGGTGCGCTTACTGGGGAAAAAAGACGAAGCCGTTAAAGAAATTGAAAGACTTCTCCTGCCAGTTCGCTTTCCGCGACGAGGATAGCCAGCGGATGATCCAGGTGCTGACTCGTCCCAGCGTCTTCTCCCACCGGCGGCTAGACCCAGGTGCGCGG
>CAKQNH010000264.1 GCA_934255105.1 uncultured Pirellulaceae bacterium | reverse complement strand
ATCCTGAATGGCGGATTGCGGATCGCTCGCGTTTGAAATCACAGGCTGCAAATGCCAGATTACAAAAGCAGCAATAATTCGGAGCATGATCAACCCTTGTTGTGACATTAAATGTAGCCTGCAAACGGTTGCCATCACGCGAGACCGGCAAGTGATGAATTGGCAAAGCGGACACGCCTCCGGTCCTTGCGTGCATCGCTTGGTAATCCGCTAGTCTGAAATATCCCACAGTATTCTGAGTAAGCCCAGCAGAAGCGCGCACAGCAAGCCGTAAGGAACAATGTTCGTTACCCGTTCGAACTTGAGCCAAGCGCAGCCCACAATCGTACCCAATAGAACGACTGTCAGAAGACATGCAGGTATTAGGAAGTCAATTTTAGGAATAAGTGACCACACAACGCTGTGCCAAAGAAACAAAAAGACTGCAACGCTGAGTACAGCGGGAAGAGCATTGTTGTCATTACATGGGCCAATTGCCGGACGTATGAAGATATTCTTTGCTACCAGGAAAGACGCGAAGAGCCACGTAACGGGTATGACGATAAACGCAAGATCCATGATACGGAGGCCGAAGCCATCGACGGAGTGGGTTGAAATTGAAGTAAAAATGGGAAGCACACAATCCATGAAGAATAAAAAACCCCCGACTACAAGTACTTGTACGGTAGAACCAAATGGGGAACTCTGAGTTTCTCTGTTTAGCACGGACAAGATTCCAGAGAAAATATTTGCACTAGACGGATAAACGGGGGCGGTCAGCCCAACAGCCCACGGGGCCACAGCATCTTGTGTGGCCCCGTGGGCGGTCGGCCCACAAGGTGCTATGGCCCCGTGGTCGCCGCCCCGTGGTCGCCAAGCCCCGTGGTCGCCAACAATCCGCAGCTCGCGAACCCTGTGCCGAACACTATTGGGCCACAGCACTTTGCTGGGGGAAAGTATTTTACCAAATTCGATGAATTGCGTGTAAGAACTCCTGCTCGCGTTCGTCTATATCGGAGAGCCAGACTGCTGCGGAGCGTCCGGCTCGATTCTTACTCGATTAGCTGGTTTCCTTATTCACGACAAGGTCTCTGACTTGGGAAGAACAGGGTCGTACCTGTTGGTGTTACAGTGAAAAGTCTACGAAGTTGGCTGGTACTGAGCGCTACCAAATCCAAGGATGGGATAAAAAACAAATCCAAGGAACGCGAGTCCCAGCCCGAAACCTACACCCTTCCCAAAGTTTCTGGCGACGTCAATTGACACAATAATGGCAACGACTACATTGACGACCGGAATTAGTAGTAGAAGGATCCACCAGATCGGCCTTCCAGCGATTTCCAGCAGAAGGATGACATTATAGAATGGAATGATCGCTCCCCACCCGGGCTTGCCTGCCTTTGCAAGTGTTTGCCATAAGCCAGCGATCACAACGACAACGGTCGCAAGCCAGATGATCATAAAGATTGCCCCGCCCGCACCATTACCTTCTTGGGTGCCAGTACTCAATTTATTTGGCCGTGGTTTTCCCATTCTGGCTGGCAAAGTGGCCAATCCCGTAAAAACCCCGCAAATGAACTTAAAACCAGAACCCCGCTCACTTTAGGGCGTGTTGAGACGCCGAGTTCTGGCAAATCGCAAATTGGGAATTTGGTGGCCAAATAGCGTGGGACCTAGCACTTGGGCGAATAGCAGAGTGTGATCGAGTTCGTTCATGGTCCGTTCTCCTTTGTCTTGTGATTGGAGTGGCGTGGATCTAGCCAGCTAAAAAAACGAATAGCAATCTGTCCCAACTGCGAAGGCGGGGTAGATTGTCCGTTGAACGGAGACGCTTCGCACCGCACGCGTTATGCGGATAGTAACGGACGGGCGTCTGCTGTGAACCAGTCTAACGCAGCTCAGGAGAGCTTGGCAAACTTCTGGATGCTGTCAGTATTTTCGTCGATGGATGTACGTGAAAACAGACGACCATCCATAGAGCGATCGATGTCCGACTGCCGCTGGCGATCGCGCGACAGTATACAGGAAGTATCTCGGACATTCCATCAGTAGCAAACGGAATCCAGTTAATGTTCCATACACACCCGCAACCCGACGCGACGAAGAGTACACGAAGTAAATGCGGGGCGAGTTTACCAAATAGTGTTGTCGCATGCTACTGTTGCAGTTCTCTTTATTGGAACGGAAATCAACGCACGGTCCTCACGTTCAATCCATTGTTATGTCAGAACGTTGCTCGGAATTTGGGGCCTTCTGACATACGATATGAAAAGCAAACTGTGAATCGAATAGTAGCGTTCGTGCCATTCTGACACCGTTGATGTTCTTGAGGAAACAGGGGGCATCTTGTTTAGCCAGCGAATACTCGTTCTCGCGTAGGTTTACCAGATCTAGGACTCGAGACCCTGGTTGAGACAGAGGCGATTCTCGCCGACGGGGCGACAGTGACGCTTGAAACATTCGTTGCGTATTTGGATTGGTTTGGCGACCACGGCGACCACGGGGGCACAGCACCTTGCTGGATGGATGGATGGAGCCACCCACCAACGTGTGTCCCCAGAGGTTCCAGAGGTTGGTGTCCCCAGAGGTTGCTAGCTGGCGTTAATTGGCTGGCAGAGCGTCTGGTTGCTGGCCCGCGCGCTGTACGGCTGCGTCGATTTCCTGAGCAATTACATCCAGTGGATTTAGCGGGCTAAGCGCATCGGCGTAGGGTGTTACACGATTCGTTTGCGGGTCCCAATGCACCGGGCCAAAGCGCGCCGGGCCAAGCTGCCCCAACAGCGCATGCCCCATGGCGTCGCCCTGGTTAAAGTGCCAGAACTCGAAGGGAAAGTGCACAAAGCCGTGGGCTTCCAACATAGCGGTAATGGCAAGGCGATTGTGCAAGTCTTCGGCGGTGATAAACGGTGAGCGCATGGGGGTCCGTTCGCTCATTTCCAAATAGGAATTGCCTCGCCACACTTCACTGTCATCCTCGCGGCGGAAGACCGAAACATCGATCGCCGAACCGGACATGTGTGTGCCAACTTTCGGAATCTTGGCGATCAGCACTGTCGCCCGACGAAACAATAATTCGACAGGAGGTAATTGGCCACCATTCTCCCAAATGCACTTCCTGAGGATGACATCAAATAATTCCCGCTTGCGGACCAACTGGCTCTGCATTTCCTGAGAACGATAGCCATCTTCGATTTTCAGGATCCAACCACGCTCATTCATATCGCGGCCGATGTCGATCACCCGCTCGACCAAACTTTCGCGCATGAAAAATACGCGGTCGATATCGCCGGCGATTTTTGTATCGGAAAAGAGCATTTCCACTCCGGCCAATTCGGCGGCGGCGGGAATCGAGGCAAAACCCTCGCCACACTCCTGCACATCGAAGGGGAGTACGCTCTGAATCAGATCGTATTTCGTAAAATCATCGGTTATTAACACCTACAGATAGGTACTTAGAATCCTGTTCGCTCCACTGCAGTTCGTGCGGCATCACCCGCTTCTGGATCGAGACTGCGGCGGCGAGCCCAGCGGCCTCGCCCATCGGGACCGAGTTGCCAGTCACGCGGTAACTGGAATGGGCGATGAAGTCGCCGCTGATGCAGCGACCGGCCAACAGCAGCCCATCCACATCCTCGGCAATCAACGCCGGATATGGTATGTCGTATGGTTTGTGACCACCCTGCTTGAACTCGCGACTGATCTCCTTGTTACCCTGCGCATTCAACGCGTGTACATCGATTGGAAATTTCGCGGTACAGACGGCTTGCTCATGCTTGAGACCTTGGGCCAGATCCTCCGCTGTGATTCTGTAGCGGCCGCGAATGCGGCGACCTTCGCGAACGCCGATCTGTTCGGCGGTCGCTACCACGGCAATGTTTTCCCACGGGCCACCGATGCGGCGCAGGCCGTTAACCAAGTCGTGAATTTCTCGACGAGCCCGAATCGTCGCCTCGCTAATCGCGCTGGCGTCGAACGCGGAGACGCCATATTCGTGATTGGTCATAATCGAAAAGATGTCGCTGTGCAAATGTCGCAGCGTTGGCCCACGATACGATGGCGACAATCCATGTTCTTCCAACAAGTCTAGCAGCAACCGCTTCGCCGCTGGGGCTGTTTCGCGGATGTAGGGACGCACCGCATCGGCATCGATGCCGGTCAGCAACGCCATCATGGACATCGGTTGGCACTCACAATCCTCGCCCACGCCCAGATCAAAACGACAACCTGCGTGGGCTGCCAGATCGCCATCGCCGCTGCAATCGACAAATCGCTCAGCCTGCCAAGCTTCGCGTCCCGACTTTGACTCGGTCAATACGGCCACGATGCGGCGATTGGAGTCGGTGACCGCGCCGACAAGCCGCGTGTGCAAACGGATCTTCACGCCCGCCTCGGTACAAATTTCTTCCAATACGAGCTTGGCGACTTCGGGGTCGTAAACGGTGCCCCCCGTCTGATTCGCCACCGCGCTACCCTGCGTTGCGAACCTCTGCAACAGTTCGGCCATGATCCCCGACTTGTTCTCAGCATCGAGAATCTTGGTCAGCAGGCCGGCTGTCCAGACACCCCCCAGACAACCCGCGACCTCGATCAATTGGACAGTCGCCCCAGCGCGGGCGGCAGACAAGGCCGCGGCAATTCCTGCTGGTCCACCGCCACAGACGAGGACCTCGGTTTTTCCCACTACGGGGATCGCTCTCGGTCGCTCGAGTAAGAATTGAGCGTCTGAGGAAAGCTCTGCCTGAGTCCGCAGCACGTCTCCGCTAAGGGGATTCGCAACGCGGACTCCTGGGTTGGCTTCCTCCGCCCTGGTGTCTGGCGAAGCGAGCGAAGCGGATACAACCAAGCCGCCCGCAGTGGCTTGCAGAAAGTTTCGGCGTGTCGAAATTCGACGGTCCATAATCTTCTTTTCCTCGTTGGAGCGTGGTTAGCGGGTGTGTGGTGAACAGGTAGCCGCTCATGGTAGATGAGGGAATTGAGAAGTTGTTGAAGCATTATAGACTATTGTCTAATGGGTCAGCGCTTCGCATTGATAGTTTCGTTTTAAGCCGAAACAGTTGGGGACTGCGGGTTTACGCTGCCGGGAACATTTGGGGACAACTGTTCTACTTAAGGGGCTGCCAGGTTGCAAACGGATGCGTGCGGGTGGCGAGCGGGAGAGAAACGACTTTTCCGCCTTGGACATGCGAGGCATATACGCCGTGCACCATCTCGAGCGTCGCTCGGCCGTCGATATCACTGCACAACGGCGGTCGATCTTCACGGATTGCAGCCAGGAGATCGCGCACGGCTGGAATATGATTGGCAACCTGCTGGCCGATTTCGGGAATCGGTTCCGCTTTGCCTATACCAGCGCTGCTGATCGGAATCCAAGGGCGCGGTTTTGCCAAAGGCTGAAATGGATTGCCGGGGACGAAGTGGGCTAGCGGTTCGGTATCGATACGCACGTCGATGATTCCTGCGTTGCCAATCACTTGCATGCCAAAGCCGGCCGCGGAGACTCCGTGTTGGCGGATCGAGTCAAAATAGACGGGGATGCCGCTTTCGGTTTCGTAGCGCGCGTGCAACCGATCGCCCGCGATGGGACCAATTCCCTCGGCACCGTCGACGACGTCGGCGGGAGCAACAGAGCGCTTGCCCAACATCATGGCGGCGGAGCAGGCGGTAACGTTGCCCGCGAAATAGGGGACGAGATTGAACTCGTGCGTGCCGAGCACCCACAGGTCCTGTGCACCGCCGCGGACGTCCTCTTTACCTCGGCAACGAATCTCCAGTGGTTTGCCGATCGCCCCCGCTTTAACTGCCGCGTCAATTGCTGCCAGTGCCGGGTGGTAGCGATTGCGATGAGCAATTGCCAGCTTCGTGCCGCTGCGCTGGCATGCCGCGACGATCTCGTCCGCTTCCTCGAGCGTGCGGCAAAACGGCTTCTCACAGTAAATGCCTCGCGCGCCACCCTCGATCGCTGCCATGATCATCGCGTGATGTTGATCGACGTGGCGCGGACAGACCGCGACAATCTCCGGACGCGTTTGAGCGATCATTTCTCGGTAGTCCGCGAAGGCTTGCTTGGCGCCCGTTTTACCCTGTTCACGCTCAAGTCCCTTAGCGTCAGCATCAGCCACCGCAACAATTTCGGTGTCGGGGAACTTCAGCCAGGCGGTACTCAATCCATGCCCGAAATCGCCGCGCCCGGTGTGCCCAATCAGCCCCACACGCCAGCGCTTGTCCGACGTGGCGGCAGTGGCCCTGGAAGTATGCCAGAGCATTGGCGCAAGAGCGGCTAACGTGCCGGCGGCGGACAGCACACGACGGCGATTGATGACTGACGATGGCGATGATGGCAACGTTGAGGATCTCGATGATGTCATGGCAATAGTGGCACTTGTTAGGAATTGCGAGCGGGGAATACCGGCAGCACTACGTGTGAGGGACGCATGGTGTCGTGGTAGAGCGTCTGCTGGGCGACCACGTGCGAGGTTTCATTTCCGTAGGTAGCTGCATTTTCAACCCTGTCGTAGAGGATGTCAATGTAAGCATCGTGGGATGAATCGCTGTCGAAGGGGAAGTCGCTCCGATTCGATTCACAGTGTTGTGTCCATTCAGTTATCGTTACACAAGCTCCAAGATCGCGAACACCACTTCACGACCTTGAGGCCCGCTACTATCGACAGACAGCTCTTGGTTTGTGGCCAG
>CAKQNH010000263.1 GCA_934255105.1 uncultured Pirellulaceae bacterium | reverse complement strand
CTCGGGCTGTGCCACTCGCGCCCCGCCAAACAATCGACCGGTCAACCGCTGAGGAGGTAGACGATGCGCCAGCGAAGCGGCCAGATTTGCATGGAATAGAAATGCCTGAGTCACATCGGGCTGGAAAGCGATCAACTCGCGGCGCAGCCAACGCGTGGCGCGGGGGAACTGCCACGCCGAGCGAGCGTTGCCGCTCCGCCAAGCGATACCGTGCTGGTCGAGCAGGGTGGTGAGTTGGCGACGGTCGGGGGGTGGCTCAGGCCATAATTGCCATACGGCTACTTGATGGCCGCGAGCCTGCAAATAGCAAGCTAAATTGACGCAGCATTTCTCCGCACCACCCGGATGAAGTTCAGTGATTGCCAGCGCGATGCGCATCAAAAAAATTTCTTTATATTTATTTGGTCGCTTGCAGTCGACCGAAACGTGTTACAACCCACAATTGTCGAGCGTTCCGAAATGCGGCCCACTCTGGTACAACTGTAGACCGCCGCACGGAAGTAAAACAATCGCCCAGCGCCGTTTCGCATTCTAGCGTGTTTGGTATCTTAGTTTGCCCGGCGCGGCGGCCGAAGGGATGTTTAGTTTTCTAAAATGGAGTCATTCATGCGCGAAGTGGATATCGATCAAGACAGACTGGAATTGTACGACTACCAGTTGCCGCGCGAGTTGATCGCGCAACATCCACTGGACCATCGTATCGACGCGCGGCTAATGGTCATCGACCGCAAGGCACAATCCATCTCGCACCATTATGTGCGCGACCTTCCCGATTTGATCGAGCCGGGCGACGCGCTGGTATTAAACAATTCAAAAGTCATCCCCGCTCGTTTCGTCGGACTGCGAACCTCAACCGGTGGCAAGTGGGAGGGGCTGTACTTGCGCGAGGACGCCCACGGGGTGTGGGAGATCCTGAGCAAAACGCGCGGCAACTTGACGCCCGGTGAAACCATCACGCTACGCGACAAAGACGGTCGCAACGAGGTGGCGCTAAACGTGATCGCGCGACTCGACGACGGACACTTGGCTGTCCGCCCCATCGAGGAATCGACCAGCTCGCAAGAGTTACTTGAGCGTTTCGGCCGCGTCCCGCTGCCACCATATATTCGCGAAGGCCAGATGGTCGACGAGGATATTACATCCTATCAAACCGTCTACGCGCGTCAGCCCGGTTCCGTGGCCGCTCCCACAGCCGGACTGCACTTCACTACCGACTTGATACGGCATTTGCAAAATCGCGGCACCATCACTGCTGCCGTAACTCTGCATGTTGGCTTGGGAACCTTTCGTCCCGTCTCCGCTGATCGCCTGAGCGAACATAAGATGCACAGCGAGCACGGAGAGCTGCCCGAGGCGTCGGCCGAAAAACTGCGTCAATGTCGCGAGCACGGCGGACGCATTATCGCCGTCGGCACCACCTCCACTCGCGTGCTGGAAGCCGCCGCACAAGAAACCACCCAGGCCCTCAATGCGTGGCAGGGCGAAACCGAAATTTTCATCAAACCATCTTACGAATTCTTAGCCATCGATGGGCTGATGACCAATTTCCACCTGCCTAAAAGCACGCTGTTAGTCCTGGTCTGTGCCTTTGCCGGCCGCGATTTAATCATGCAAGCCTACCAGGAAGCCATCGAACAGCGCTACCGCTTCTATAGCTACGGCGACTGCATGTTGATCGTCTAATAACCGAACTAAAAATCGAACACGAACACGGGAATCGATTGTGCGTACCGGCGACGTCGCGCACGAACCCGGCCGCCGTTCCCCTACTACGAGATATCCCTTGACAACTAAAGCAATGCCGACTGAACAACTGTCAGCCGAAGAACACGTACTCGTAATTCCCGAGAGCCGCCTGGAACTGCTGGGCACTTTCAGTGGCTTCCGGCCATTCTGCGGCGACGCTTTAGCCGCACTGCTCAACCCGGAATTCATGCAGTTCCGACCGCGCAGCACGGTCGAGGACGATCCCAGCTATAAGCAACTCATCCCCTACGCAATCTTGCACGCCGACGTCGCTGGCCAACCCAGCCTGTTCCAATACACTCGCGGCACCGGGCAAGGTGAAAAGCGACTGCACGCTAAGCGCAGCCTGGGCATCGGCGGACATATCTCGCGCGAAGACGCACAAGGGGACGACCTGTATCGCTCCGGGATGCAACGCGAACTGTCCGAAGAAGTGATTCTGGATAGCGAGTACACTGAAGAGTTGGTGGGCTTTATCTACGACGATACGTCGGCCGTAGGACGCGTGCATCTGGGAGTAGTCCACTTGCTCAAATTACAACAGCCCGATGTGCGCGCTCGAGAGCTCGATTTAGTCGACAGTGGCTTTGCTCCCATCGAACAGCTCAAGCTGCAACTCGATGGACTTGAGACGTGGTCCCAACTCTGCTTAACCCACCTGTTTTAAACATCGAATCGAACAGTTGATCTACCTTGACAATCACGCTACAACCCCGCTAGATCCGGCCGCCTTGGAAGCGATGTTGCCGCTCATGCGAGAGCATTTTGCCAACGCGGGGAGCGTGACACATGCGGCAGGCCGCACAGTAGCCGCCCAGATCGATGCGTGCATCGCCGATATGGCGCGGATGCTCGCCGCGACCGATGACGAACTGGTTATCACCAGCGGCGCAACCGAGAGCAACAACTTGGCCATCCTGGGTACCTGCCTGCACCCACGTCAAACACGGCGCAAAATTGTCTCAGTCGCAACCGAGCACAAGGCAGTGCTCGATCCGGTAGCTCGTCTGAAGCAACACGGCTTTACGGTCGAGTTGGTCCCCGTGCTCCGCCGAGAATCCACTGCGGCGGGCCTAGTGGACTTGGACGCCCTAGCTGCGGCCATCGATGGTGACACGGCGCTGGTGAGTGTTATGTTAGCCAACAATGAGATTGGAGTCATACAGCCACTGGCGGAGATCGCCCGTTTGTGTCGCGCTGCGGGTTGCCTGCTGCACACCGACGCCACACAAGCCGTCGGGCGCATGCCCGTCGACGTCGATGCGCTCGACGTCGACCTGCTCAGTTTCTCTGCACACAAGTTCTATGGTCCTAAGGGAGTTGGCGGGTTGTTCGTCCGCCGCCGAGGTCGCCGTATTCGCTTGCAAGCGCAAATTGTAGGCGGGGGCCAGCAGCACAATTTCCGCTCCGGCACGCTCAATACGACCGGTATCGTCGGCATGCACGCGGCCCTTTCCGCCTGCCTGCAGTCGCTCGACCAGGACCAAGCTCGTATCGCCGCTCTGCGCAGCAAACTATTCGGCGCGCTGCAACGCGACTGCCCAGACATCTTCCTCAACGGCCCCGCTATCGACGCTGGGATCGCCGCAGACTCTGGCCAGATGGCCCAGCAAACATCCGTGCAGCCGGATAGACTGCTGGGGAATCTGAATTGTTGCTTCTATCCCGTCGAGGGGCAGAGTTTGATGTTGGCGATTCCCGAATTGGCCGTCAGCAGCGGCAGCGCCTGCACCAGCGCCAATCCCAGTCCAAGCCATGTGCTGCAGGCGATCGGCCTGAGCGAAGAAGAATCTCGCAGCAGTCTCCGCATCGGCATTGGCCGCTTCAATACCCAGAGCGAAATTGATCAAGCTGCAACGTGGTTGGCCGACGCCTATCACGAGCTGAGAAAACTGGTCGGTATGTCGTAGCGGAATCACTCTGTAGGCTCGTTACGAGCCTACAGATCGCGAGCCTACAAATCTGACAGCACCTTGAGCACCGATGACTTGTAGTGCTCCTCCCAAAGCGGGGCGAGAATGCAGTCGCTGTCCTCTTGCGCTCCGCCCACGTTGCGCAATTGTTCCGTGGTGGGCGCGTAGAAAATGTATCCATTGGTATAGCCCGCGACAAACGTGAATTCAGCAGGCGACTGAGCCTTGATATCCAAGCCGATTTGCGCGGTTAGCTCTCCCGGAAACGTCGTGATCAAGCAATCGGCAATGCGCATCGTGGTTAACTCGACATCAACAAACCGGCTTTTTGCTTCCAGATTTTCTGCTTGATGCTTGCGCAGCAACGCCAGGTTCGTATTCACCCGAGTGATCTCTTCCATGGTTCGGACATTGTCGATGTACTGGGCCAAGTTGCTTCGATTCACTCGGTCGAGATTCGCCAGCCCGTTTAGTGGCGTTTGTTTTTCACGCAAGTAAAGGTGGCGATAGTCGGACGGATACTCGCCTCCCAAACTGTACTTTACCAATAGCGGCACAAATGCATCGAAGCTCAGACTCGTTCCCCGCAGCGATTGAGCGAGTTGCAGTTGATATGCCTCTAACTGATAGATCTGTTGCGTGGTATCTGCCCTAGGCAATTGAAGCTTTGTGTTGCGGATCACCAGTCGAGAATCGGGCTTGGGCACGATCTCGTGCAGAGAGCGCAAGACGTTCAGCCCCAGTCGGTTGCCCAGCGGTTCGGCATCCCGACTCACATGCGGCTGCTTGTAATTGACAGGATTGATGTCACCCGCACAGCCTTGAAGGAAGAACGCGGTACAACCGCCCCCTAGACTCTGCTCGATAGCCTTGGATGCGAAACCAACTAGATCGGCCGTGTTTCCACCACTGGGCACTCCCTGGATGGGATGCACGGCAAAGTTATACACGACGGCGAGAATTCCACCTTCCAAGCGATCAAACCTGAGAAGCCCGATCTCCGGATCGATGGGCCCCAATTCGACCACTTCATCGTTGGGTGGCAGGGAGTAGGCATGTCGAATATCGGCCTCTTTACCATTGCTTAAACGCAGCCGGCGATTGATCTGGATGCCGTCCTCCGCCCCCGTGCCGACCCCCACGGTAACCGGTTGTTGAGAGGCAGCCGCTTGCTTCACCGCATCGACGGTGAGCTGCGCCACATCGTTTCGCACGACGCCATGGCAGTGGCTAGCGTTGACGATGAGGCTCTCTGGCCCGATGCCTAGCTCACGGCTTAGCTGCTGTCGCACGGTTGGCATGAAGTCGTCACCAATACGGCCAATTCCTCCAATTGCGACAGCGTCAATTGTCACGATCACCAGGCGAGTGTCGCCACTGGACAACACCAACGCCTTTGCGAACAGCGGATCGTTCGTGGGCCCCGCCTCCCTGTCAGTGATGTCCACGACAGCCGTGCCTGCGAGTAGATTTGCTGCCGATGGTTCCGCTGCTGGCGGGTCCACTGCTGGCCGGTCTGCGGGCAGGCAGTCCCCCACACACAGAACGCAAAACCAAAGAGCACCAAAGAACCAAGTCAATTTTTGACACATCTGGCTATTCTCCCAAGGGTCGAGGATACGAAAGCCCACGCGTCGCAGGCCGATTATGGAATGTCGTAGGGGATCTAAACACCACGTTACTTGTAAAACCAACCCTCTGGCAGGATCGTCAACTGCAGCGATAGCCCCCCTGTGTAGTTAAAGTAGGTGACATACGCATCCGAGCCGATCCACGTGACGGCAGGATAAGCCCAGGCATCGCCTGCGGCGTCTTCAATCGCGCGAACGTTGATCCACGTTTCCCCTTCATCTTTAGAAATTGCGGCCGTCAATGGATTGCGTTTTGCCGCACCGGGATTGCGATTCCAGATCGCCAGCAGGTCGCCTGATGTGGGCACACGGCTGATCGACACCGGTGCCGCCGTACCGACCAACGGGGTAGCAACTGGCTCGCTCCAGCTCTCTCCACCATCTTTGGAAATGCTCTTGTACTGGCTCCCCAATCCGGTCCGCAGCAACATCAACACGTCCCCGTTCTCGAGCTCCACGCAGGCGGGCTCGAACGATTCTCCACCGGTCGGCTGAACTCGTTGCGATTCTCGCCAGTTTCCACCGTCATCGTCGGAAATATAGCAGTAGCTATCTCCAGCCTCCCATGCTTCTAGCAGAATTCGCCCCGTTCGCAGGCGGATCGATCGGCCATTGGTTAGACCAGTGTATTTACCCGCAGGACTCAATTGTTTTGCAGCACCGAACGTTTTGCCTTCGTCTGCAGACGTGCGCATCATCACTCGGCAATCCGTGCTCTGCGTATTCTTCTGGCAGTAGAACAATGCGATATCCTCGTTTTTCAGACGCAGGAAGTTAACTTCCATAACGTTCTTGCCACCATCGTTCTCAACCAGTGTGTACTTCGGTCCCCAGGTCCGCCCACCGTCGGTCGATATCTTCCCAGAGATCCGCGCCGGACCGTGATCCGCGCCGTCGCCGGCATAGAACTCCGTCCAGCCAAGCAATAAGGCACCGCTCTTCAACTGCACGATAGCCGCTTCGCTGTTGCGCGGATTATTGGATCCCACCGGAACCACAGTAAGCGCAAACGGATCGGCCGCACTGGCACCAGACATTACCCATAGCCCGAGAGTCACGGCGAGCATGAAGTGAACTGTTAGGCGTTTCGGTTTAAGCATCGTTCATATCCTCATTCAAAGCTGAATCTTGTATTCCGAAAGCCACCATTGTAACAGCCTCTGACATCAACCGTCCGAGATTAGGAACGTAGAGCAGTTCTCCCCAACCGCTTCAAAACGTAGAGCAGTTGTCCCCAACCGCTTCAAAGCGTAGAGCGGTTGTCCCCAACCGCTTCAGAGCGTAGAGCAGTTCTCCCCAACCGCTTCAAAACGTAGAGCGGTTGTCCCCAACCGCTTCAAAACGCAGAGCGGTTGTCCCCAACCGCTTCAAAACGTAGAGCAGTTGTCCCCAACCGCTTCAAAACGTAGAGC
>CAKQNH010000262.1 GCA_934255105.1 uncultured Pirellulaceae bacterium | reverse complement strand
ACTTTGGACTGCATTGGAATAATCCAAAGTCTGGCGACTTCGGCTACCGGTATCTAAAAAAATAATTCTTTGGCTGTTGCTAAATTTCATTATGTCACGGAAGTGGGGATTGGAATTGCCGCACCGGAGCGGGGCGGCCATAGTGATAGCCTTGAGCAGTGAAGAAACCCAGATCGCGACAAGCGTCGGCCTCCGCCGGCGTCTCAACTCCCTCTGCCAGCGGGTTGACCCCCAGGTCGATAACCATGCGGACCAGCGAAGCGAGCATCTTCTGCCGTTCAGGCGGAGCTTGATCGATGCCATGGATCAACGAAATATCGAATTTTAGGTAGTCAGGTGGAGCTTCGACAAGCTCCGATAGCCGCGTCTGTCCGGCACCGAAGTCGTCATAGGCGATACCAATATTAAGTTCTTTAAGCTGCGCACGCAACTCGCGCATCTCTCGCGGATCGGTGATTGCCGCTTCGTGCACTTCTAGGATTATAGGCACCTCAGAGGAAATCTGGCGCACGGTGGCCATCGAATCGACAAGTCCTTCTTGGCGAATCTCCAGTGGATGGGTGTTGACGAACAGCAGCGAACTACTGGGCAAGCTCAACCCTTCGCGAATGCCCTCCCAACGCAACATGCGACTCAATTCCACCTCCATATTCAACCGCGCTGCGGCATCGAACATGGCCGCGCACGATTCCAAGCCAAACAAACGACTGCGAGCCAAGACCTCGTAGCCTCGGAATTTACCCGATTTCATGTCGACGATGGGCTGGAAATAGGGGGTCACCAATCGGTTTTCCATCATTCGATCAAACTGAACCAGCGCCAGAGCGCGATCGTGCATGTCTTCCTGCATGGTTTGACAAGTTGGCGAGCGTCGTTCGCTTTTGACGCGAAACGCTAGATCGGCGAACTGCAATAGATCCTCTTCACGCAGGGGTGTCGTTTCGGCAATCCGGCACCCATTGACGTAGGTGCCGTTGGTACTGCCCAGATCTGTGACCCACAATTGGTTGTTCTCCACCGTCAATTCGGCGTGGTTGCCCGAGATCGTCTTGAAGTTGAGCTGCATTGAGCAGCCGGGGCGACGCCCTACGCTGAACGGGAGCGGGTGTACCAAAGTCGAATGCTCGTCGCGCTCAATTGATTTTCCTGTGCCACGCAGCAATGTCCAAGATGTCTCGATTCCGTCTTTCACGATAGTCCGTGTGCCGGCGAGTTGGCTAAGTGGGGCTGAGAGAATTGAAGGGTCCATGGAATCGACACGTCCAAAAAGTTCATGTATGCGCAGATCGCCCATAAACGAGGGATACCGCTCTGAAGCGTAGGTTACGGTTTGCGAGCTGCAGCATATTTTTTTGCGAGTTTCTCCAAATGGTCCCTGCACCATCATAACCCGCTTCACCACTACAGATGTTTGAATCTCTGCGATAGTCGCACGGAAACAATTGCCCAACTGTTGCGAGTTTCGCAAGCCTCCTAGCGTGTCGTATACTTCGACGGAAAAAGATTTGACAAACGCGCCTGGGCGCTCAAACCGAAACTGTAGTAGAAATGCAAAACAGAAACAGCCAGTTCACGCGTGACACCGCATCGATCTCACGGCACGAATTGCCGACGATTCTGCACGATGACCACTATTGGCCGGCCGAACCGACCTGCTTAGAGGACGCTGGGATTAGTGAATCGCTGCTGGAATCGCTGCTGTGCCAAACGCTGCTGGCGACCGGTACCATCAGTGGCCGCAAACTGGCGGAAGCAGTTGGCTTGCCGTTTGGAATCATCGACCAGCAGCTCGGCGGCCTGCGGACGCGACAACTTGTCGCCCACGCACGCTCTGCGCCACTGAACGACTATTACTATGCGCTGACCGAGAATGGGCAGCGACGCGCGTTGCACCACCAGCAGTCATTTACCTATACGGGGCAAGCGCCCGTGCCGCTCAATGAATACCTGCTGTCGGTCGAAGCTCAAGCCAACCAGTATTCACCCGTTGAGCGCGCTCAACTGATAGATGCTTTATCGGATATTTCGTTCGAGCCGAGTTGGCTTGATTTCTTAGGACCAGCGGTCAACAGCAATGGCGGTATCTTCCTCTATGGACCACCGGGAAATGGCAAGACGACGCTCGCCAAGTGCTTGACTATCCTGCGGGGAGAAAGCATTTGGATTCCCTATGCGATCATCGATGACGGAATAATCATCAAGCTGTTTGATGCCGCCTACCACAAGCGAAAGGAAGTGGCCAACGATGATGGTTTGGTCAACTTGCAAAACTACGACCGCCGATGGGTCCGCGTGGAACGTCCGACAGTGGTCGTCGGGGGAGAGTTGACCCTAGACAATCTAGAGATCCGGCACGATCCGCGCACGAATACCTGTGAAGCGCCAATTCAACTCAAGAGCAACTGTGGCAGTCTATTGATTGATGACTTTGGGCGTCAACGCGTAGCACCTGCGGAATTGCTCAATCGCTGGATCGTTCCCTTAGAAAGTAAAATTGACTTTCTGACTTTGCCAACTGGCAAGAAGATCAGCGTACCATTCGAACAGATTGTGCTGTTCTCTACCAACTTGCAGCCCTACGACTTGGTAGATGAAGCATTTCTCCGGCGGGTGCCATTCAAGATCGAAATTCGCGATCCAGGTGTCGAGGAATTTGTGGCGTTGTTTGAGAAGGCCTGCTTGACGATGGGCTTCCCCTGGCGTCCCGAGGTGATCAAGCAACTATTGGATGTAGTCTTCCGCGGTGGAAATCGTCCCTTGCGCCGCTGCTATCCGCGCGATCTACTAAGTCAGGTCCGCGCCTATTGCACCTACCGCGGAGAACCCTTGGATCTGCGGATCGACTACTTACAGCACGCGTGTCGCAACTACTTCGGAAATCTTGGAGCGTTGACCAGTCGCAGCCCATCCCAAGCGTCCGTGCGCCGCCCCAATACGCAACAGTCCAACAGCCAGCGGCCCATCGCGCAGCAGGAGGCATCGCCTAATCGACCGTCGATCGCTATCCCACCAGGGGCTCAGCCTCAGTCGGTCGCCTATGATCGAACTCAGATACTAGCTGCGACGAACAATCACGCGGTGCCAACTCCATTGACGCAGCAACCTACGCCGCTGGTCCCGGTTTCCCCCCTCCCCTCAATAGTCAACGCTACCCAAGCCTTGCCTACTAGATAAACCGACCTTCGAAACAAATTCCAGAGGCAACGACTTGCAATGTCAACACGTCCTGCAGCCAAAAGTGGCTATGAACCAATCCCTGGGTACACACTGCGCAAGCGTTTAGGGGCCGGTGGCTATGGAGAAGTTTGGCTGGCTGATGCACCCGGTGGACTGCAAAAAGCTGTTAAGTTAATCTATGGCAACGTCGATCAGTCGCATGCCACCAGCGAACTGCGCAGTCTGCAGCGCATTCGGCAAGTCTATCACCCTTTTCTATTGTCGATTGAGCGGATTGAGATCGTCGACAGTCAAGTCATCATCGTCACGGAGTTGGCGGAGAGCAGTTTGCTGGACCGATTTGAACAGTGTCGCCGTAAAGGTGCTCCTGGAATCGAACGAGCACAACTGCTCGATTTCATGCGTGATGCGGCCGACGCCTTAGACTTTCTGGCGCAGAAACATGCTCTGCAGCATTTGGATGTCAAGCCCGGCAACTTGCTGATCATCGCGGATCGCATTAAAGTCGCAGACTTCGGGCTGATCAAGGACTTAAATGACCAGAACCAATCGCTGGTTGGCGGCCTGACACCGACATACTCTGCGCCTGAAATTTTTGATGGACGCCCCGATTATCGCAGCGACCAATACTCGCTAGCGATCGTCTACATGGAGATGCTAGCTGGGCACCTGCCCTTCACGGGCAAAACGATGGGGGAGCTGGCGCGACAACATCTAACACAACAACCGGAGTTGAACGCACTGCCGCCGGCCGATCGCGCAATCCTGGCCCGCGCACTTTCGAAAAACCCACTGGACCGCTACGGCACCTGTCGGTTGTTTGTCGAACAACTGATGAAAACTCGTGGTGCCGTCCTGCCTGCATCGCAATTCCGCTCCGGCAGCGCTGGCGTAGGAAACGGCCAGTCGCTATCGACCGATGCCAATCATCACAAGACCCTCGTTGCACCCACCGCAACCAACCAGCAAGTCTTGCAGCCCGCCATCGATATGCGCGGCCTAGCCATGCGCTGGATTAACCCCCGCGCGATGTTCATTGGCTTGGGAGGAATTGGCGGCCAAGCCCTGAATTTAGTGCGGCAACTGGCGGAGCAGGATTGTGACAATCGACTCACCATGGATGACCACGGGTGGGCCGTCATCGACACCGATGCCGAAGCCCTGAACGATTTGACCAGTGAAGAACGCGAACAGCACCTTCCCGCCCGGATGGCTTTCGAATTGCCGATCTTCCATCCCAGTGAATACCGCAATGCAGCGCCGGAATTGTTCTGCCCCTTGTCGCGCCGCTGGTTGTACAATATCCCGCGGTCGCTCAAAACTGAAGGGGTTCGCCCCCTAGCCATCCTGGCCCTGCTAGATCAATACGCAGCTCTACGCAATCGCCTCAGCAAAGAACTTGGCGAGCTAGTGCGTCAACACGAACAAGACAGCGATTGTCAAGAACCACTGCGGGTCTACCTGCTGTCCTCGTTGCATGGTGGCACCGGTGGTGCGCTATTGGCCGAAGTAGGTTTTATGGTGCGGCGCATTCTGGCAGAACAGAGATTCAGCCACTACCGGCTGTGCGCCATAGCATCTGCGGCGACCACCGTGAATAACGCTAACACAAATCTCCATTCGGCGGCCGCGATCTCCGCGCTCTCAGAGCTAACGTTTTTAATGGATCGCGACCACGAGGTAGCACCGCTACACTTTGGCGATACTCTGCACTCAGTGGCATCTAATAAACCATTTGACTGGGTCACTCTGGTCGAAGGTGGCATGCACGGGACGAAGTCCGACGCGGAACAAGCATGCCATGTCATCGCGACTGTCGCTTGGTTAGACGCGCAGTCGGCTCTGGGGGCGGCCTTAGCTGATTCTCGCCTGGAAGCGGGGCAGCGGTCCAGTTCAACTACCGGCTGGTTACGGTCTGCAGCGAGTTTCCCACTCAGCGTCTCGCCGCACTTAACAGAAGCGAGCCTAGCCCGCTGGTGCTGTGAGCAGACGTTGATACACGTCCATCAAAACTTTTTTGATCCGGCAAGCTCCGCAGCCGGCATGCAGTTGCATGAACACCAGAGCTTGCCGACACAGGCGCAGAGCAGCGGTGAGTTCCCACTGACCGCACAGGCCTGTGATGATTTCGCCAAACGCTTGCTACTAGAGCTGGGGATCTATTTAGCCGACGCTCCCACGCCAATCGATGCGGCCCAAACGCCCGCTGTGGGATGGACTCATTGGCCGCATCGATTGGCGCGCCAACCGGATGTAACCTCCGCCCAACTAGCCGAGGATCGCACGATCTGGAAAAATGCCGTGGCCAGAATTATCAAGCTACGAGTTTACAACTGGAAACAAATTGCGCAAATTCAGCTTTCCGCCATCGAAGCCATGGTGACTTTCTACGAGCAGCACGCTGAACAGTTGGCATCCAAACTGCGCGGCCATGGCATGCTGACTGGTCACTCCCAGGGACTATCCAAAGGGGTGCGAGAGTATCTCAAGCAATTTAGCCAGCAGTGCTTAGACTTGCTGCAGAATTTCCAAAGCGACGGACGCTCGCTGAACCTCAAGCTGCAAAGTTGGTGCGATTCAGTCGCGGCTGAAAAGACATTCAACGAAACTAGCTCCGACATCAACCTATCTGGCTTGCCTGCCAAAACACAATTGCTGGCCAATCGAGTGTGCGCGGTCCTGGAATCGACCATGCACCGTATGGTGGCTCAACAAGCGGGCATGGGAAAAGCCTCGCCCCCGAGCGAATTCAGCGATGCAGAGTCCAACGAACCCTCCTTCAATCTGAAATACATGCTGTCGCTTGCAGCGGATTTGACCAGCCGCCTAGCAGGGGAAATGGGGATCGCACTAGCGGATCTCAACGGTAACGGGCGAGCGCAGCAAGACAGACTGTCCTTCAAACAGATCAGCAGCTCTCTGCCTGCCATTGCGCAAGGGGGTAGCAAGCTCTATCGCTGTGTTATCACCCCAGCCGAACAGGAGCAGGTGGCCCTGCAGGCACTAAAACGCGAGCAACTCGATAGCACAACTACCGTGATCGCCGCCCGCCGCAGCCTGGAACCGTGCCTGGTGTACGAGTCGGTCGACATCAATCTTCCCCAGCTCGTCAACACGCTGTGGCGTCCCTCACCTCAGACACTGCAACTGGCCGAACGCCTGCGAACGCGCGTCGATGTGGAATGGTATCCTGCCACTCGGTTGCTGGAGGTGCACATGCCCGAAGCGGAAGAAGAAGTTCTCGACAATGTGGGCGTCGCCCCCTTGGACGCACCCGGCCCGCCACTGAACAGTGTGCCTCTAGACAGTCCGCCTCTGAATAGTCCGCCTCTGAACAGTCCGCCTCTGAACAGTCCGCCTCTGAACAGTCTGCCTCTGAACAGTCCGCCTCTGAATAGTCCGCCTCTGAACAGTCCGCCTCTGAACAGTCCGCCTCTGAACAGTGTGCCAAGCGTCTGCGTTAGGTAAGCATCGTACACTTGCGGAAAGGCGACAACTTTAGCGCAGATGGCGACAACTTTAGCCC
>CAKQNH010000261.1 GCA_934255105.1 uncultured Pirellulaceae bacterium | reverse complement strand
GGATAAGCTTCCAGCTTGTCAGATGGCCGCGCTGTGGGATAAGCTTCCAGCTTGTCAGATGGCCGCGTTGTGGGATAAGCTTCCAGCTTGTCAGATGGCCACGTTGACAAGCTAGAAGCTTATCCCACGTGACAAGCTAGAAGCTTATCCCACGTGACAAGCTGGAAGCTTATCCCACGTGACAAGCTGGAAGCTTATCCCACGTGACAAGCTAGAAGCTTATCCCACGCTGACTCTTACACCTTCATTGCATCATCGGGGATGCCTACTTGGCCAACTGCTGCGCGATCGGCAAGGAACCATAGCTCCCCCGCGCTGGGGCGGATCAACTGCGATGGATATTGCTCAGGCTCATGCGCAGCGTGCCAGAGCTTGTCCAAGGCTGGTTGCTTGCCGCTTCCACTGAGTAAGAATGCAACTCGCGAGGCGCTGTTGATCAGCGGCGCGGTCAACGTGATTCGCCACGTAGCTAACTGAGGTACGTGATTCTCAACTACCCACCGCGTACGCTCGTGAAGTGCACGGGTGCCGGGGAACAGCGATGCGGTGTGAACATCTTCCCCCATTCCCAACAGCACGCAATCCAGCGATGGAAAACCCGCCGCGTTGGTCGGTTGCAGACGTTCGCGCAGTATGGCTTCGTACTGTTCCGCTGCACGTTGGGGATCACCCCCAGGCTCGGGCACGGCCAGAACGTTTTCTTTCGGGATGTCGATGTGTTCCAGTAGACTCTCGTGCACCATGCGGTAGTTGCTGTCGACGTGATCGGCAGGCACCGTGCGTTCATCTCCCCACACCAGCAGCACTCGCTGCCAGTCGACACGACCAGCCGGGAGCTCTGCCAGTAGCTGATACAACCGCTTGGGAGTCGAACCTCCCGAGAGCGCCAAGCGGAAGAACGCGGTGGGTGAACTCGCATGGCGCTCGGCTATCCGCTCGACCAACCAGTCGCGCGCAAATACAGCTAGGGCTTCGGCATCTGGTTCTAGATGAATGAATTGGTTCATGTTCTTGCCTTCCATTAAAGTGTTAAAGGTTACTTATGAGGTTCAGTCATGCTCATGGGGTCCAGCGCGCGTTGTAATTCTTCGTCCGACACTAGACGCTGCTCGCGAGCCAGCTCGCGAATCGTCTTGCCAGATGCAAAGGCTTGTTTGGTTAGCTCGGCCGCTTTCTCATATCCGATCAGTGGATTGAGGCTGGTGGACATCGACAGGCTCTGCTCCACGGCGGCTTCGCAGACGTCGGCATTGGCCGTTAGCCCGTGCATGCAGAATTCGATAAAGGCGCGCACACCGTTGGACATCAGGTGAATGCTCTCCAACGTGGCGTGTCCCATGACTGGCATCATGATATTGAGTTGGAAATTCCCGCCAGAGGAACCGCACAGCGTGACGGTTTGGTCATTGCCGATGACCCGCGCGGCGACTTGCATCAGACTCTCGCACATCACCGGATTGACTTTGCCAGGCATGATCGAACTGCCGGGCGCTCGTTCGGGAAGGCTCACTTCAAAGAAGCCACAGCGCGGGCCCGATCCCAACCAGCGAATATTGTTGGCCACGTTGAACAGCGTCGAGGCGATCGTTTTGAGCTGCCCATGCGCTTCGACCAAACCGTCGCGCTGGGCGTTGGCTTCGAAGTGATCGACCGCTTCCACAAAGGCGATGCCGGTCTCTTTGGCTAGGGCCGCCGCCACACGCGAGCCGAATTCAGGATGCGTATTGATACCGCTCCCCACGGCGGTTCCACCCACGGCCAGTTCGAGCACTGCGGCGAGAGCGGTGCGCGCACGCGCCAGCGACAATTCAAGCTGTCGCGCAAAACCTCCAAACTCCTGGCCCAATCGCAGCGGCGTAGCGTCCATCAAATGCGTCCGACCAATCTTGATAATCTGGTCCCACTCCTGGGCTTTGTCGGCCAGTTGTCGTTGGAATTCTTCTAGCGCTGGCAACAGGCTGTTTTGTATTTCCAGAGCCACGGCGACGTGGATGGCCGTGGGGAAAGTATCGTTGGTACTTTGGCCCATGTTGACATGGTCGTTGGGATGTATCGCCTTCTGCGTGCCAAAGCGGTCGCCGCCGGTAATTTCGATTGCCCGATTCGAGATGACTTCGTTGACGTTCATATTGCTCGATGTGCCCGAACCGGTCTGGAAGACGTCGATGGGGAATTGGTCCGACAGTCCTCCCTGGGCTACTTCCTGGGCCGCTTGCAACAACGCATCGACTTGCGCGGTGCTCAACGGATTCTTGCCGCTCGCGGTAAGTTTGCCCAGGTCGCGGTTGGCAATGGCGCAGGCGTATTTGACCAATCCCATGGCGCGTAGCAATGCGGGGGGGAGTGGCCAGCCGGAGACGGGGAAATTCTCGACAGCCCGCTGCGTTTGCGCACTGTAATAGGCCAACGCGGGTACTTGAACATCTCCCATCGAGTCGTGTTCGGTGCGGTATTCGGTCATCTGTGTGTTTTCCTAGAAAGTCGAGTAGGTAGCGCTCACGATCAGATTCATGGTAGCCTGTCGCAACCGCTTGCCAACCGGGTATGCTGCATAGTCGCAGTCGCCTAACGTGGGATAAGCTTCCAGCTTGTCAGCGTGGTATAAGCTTCCAGCTTGTCAACGTGGAATAAGCTTCCAGCTTGCCAGCGTGGAATAAGCTTCCAGCTTGTCAGCGTGGGATAAGCTTCCAAAATGTCAGCGTGGGATAAGCTTCCAGCTTGTCATCGGTTCCTGTCGCGACCATCTCCCGGGAGCTTGTCACAACCGGCACTGACGGAATCGGTCCGCGAGCTGAGATGCGGCGCAGTGGAGTGGTTTTACAAGCCCCACGCGCAGCGTTACACTGAACTCTCGCAGAGAAACCATGGGACTACGTTCTGGAGCGGAAGCCACGAGGGCTTTCCGAGAGGTGGCATCCTAAACCGAAACTCTTAGCGAGTCCCGCTACGCCAAACCGCGAAAACCGCTAAGAACCACTTCGATGTCAACCGCGCGTAGCGCCTATGTGCATGTACCATTTTGCCGTCACCGCTGTGGCTACTGCAATTTCACGCTAGTCGCGGGGCGGGACGATTTGGTACCCGCCTACCTCGATGCGCTGGCCCATGAATTCGCTCAGCGACTTGGCCAACCACGCGCCGTCGACACTATTTTTCTGGGCGGAGGAACTCCCAGTCATCTCTCTCCCCAGTTTCTGGAGCAGCTTTTGCAGTTGATCTCGCATTGGCTTAGGCTCGAACCGAACGGAGAGTATTCATGTGAAGCCAATCCGCTGGACTGCACCGATCAGCGGCTCGAACTTTTGCTGGGCTATGGAGTCAACCGCATTAGCCTGGGAGGCCAGTCGTTCAGCGATGCCAAGCTGCGACAATTGGATCGCGATCACAGCGGTCGGCAGCTCGTCGAAGCGATCGAGCGATGTGCGGCCAGTTTCTCGCGTGTTTCGCTCGATCTGATCTTTGCAGCCCCTGGGGAATCATTGTCCACTTGGGAAAGCGATGTGGCTCGCGCACTGGCCTGCCCGATTGGCCATCTTTCGACCTACGGCTTGACCATCGAACGTGGGTCGGCCTTCTATGGCCGCAGCCTGCGCCAGGAACTTACTGAGTCGGCCGATGAGGTGCAATTGGACATGTATAAGCATGTTATCGAAGCCCTGACTGGGCGCGGCTGGGAGCATTATGAGGTCTCCAGTTTTGCTCAGCCTGGCCAGCGCTGCCGCCACAATGAGGCTTATTGGCTGGGGGCTCCGTGGTGGGCATTCGGCCCCGGTGCAGCCAGCTTTGAACATGCGGCAGATGGACAAGCGTTCTTTCGTCGAGTCAACCATCGCAGCACGACCACGTACATTCGCAAGCTGCGCAGTGGCGCAGATGCCGGGTCGGAGAGCGAGCAGTTGTCGCGTGAGCAGGTGCTGCGCGAGCTTTTGGTCTTCGGCTTGAGGCGGCTTGAAGGAGTAAACTTGGCCGATCTGAACCGGTGGTGGGGCGGCCCAGTCCACGAACTGTTCGAGCCGCATCTGAGCCGGTACATCAACCACGGCTGGCTACTGCAAACGGGCGAACAAGTGAGACTCAGCCGAGCGGGCCTATTCATCAGCGACGGGCTGTGGCCAGACCTGTTAGTAGGTCATGATTGACCAGCGTCAACCGTTCAAGGGTCTAAAGGATAGTCGCCGATCGCTCCGCCGATCAGATGCTTGGGCGCGTGGCGTATACGTTGAGGCTACCGATGTACAATCTCACCAAGTGCAATGATCGGCGGAGCGATCAACGACTTTGGCTATTCGGCGCGATTGATGAGAAACGTGGCCATATGATCGAAGAACTGTCGCAGCGTTTCGGCGGCTTCGCTAGGCAGCTCGGCTTCCTCTAAAGCTCGATCCATCAGCAGTACCCAGCGATCGCGAGCGCTGCGCCCGATGACAAACGGGGCATGTCGCCCGCGCAGGCGTGGATGCCCGCGTTCGAGAATATAGGTCTGCGGTCCGCCAAAGCGGTAGATCAAGAAATCTCGCAGACGTTTTTCGGCACCTTCCCAGTCGTCCTCGGGATACATTGGCCCCAGCAGATCGTCCTCGGGGACTTGACGATAGAAAGCGGCGCACAAACGCTCAAACCCGTCGCTACCGACCGTCGCATAGACTTCATGCTCTTCCAACAAAACTCTCACCCCCCTCGACTACGTTCGACAACTTGCCAAGGATGCGTGTCGACTACCGCGTTTTGGCATTAATGAAATGGATATTGCCTAAGATCGTATAGCCAGGAATTCTTGTGCATAGGGCCAACCGCTCATTCTAGAATCGTAGCCGTTACCGAATATGCAAGACAGTCGCTGAGCGCTCCGCCGATCAGATGCTTGGGTGTCTTGCGTATACGCTGATGCTGACGATGCAAAAATCACTATGGAGCAATGATCGGCGGAGCGATCAACGACTTTGGTGCAATGATCGGCGGAGCGATCAACGACTTTGGTGCAATGATCGGCGGAGCGATCAACGACTTTGAGCAATGATCGGCGGAGCGATCAACGACTTTGGCGCAACGTTTATTCTCGATTTTTGTGCGGTCCACGCACCAGCAGGCTCACGTCTTCGTCTATGGCCGGCGGGTCGATGGCAAACGGATCGTACAGGTTTTCGATGCGGCTGGCGCGGTAGATCGACCAACCGAAGGGGCTGCCGAGGCCGCTGTCACAGCGCACCTCGAACACCTTGTGTGGCAACGAATCCCGCGTGACCTCAAAGATGCGCGCCCACTGGCGTTCTGCCGGGACATCGTCGTGAGGCGTGCCGTCTTCCAGTTCGATATGCCCGCCATCGGTCACCAATATGTTTTCCGTTTGTGGCAGCCAATCGGCTTCGCCATAAAACGGTGAATAGAAACGCTCTTGAGCATGACCTTCGTATTCAAAGACTTGGCGAACCGTCATGTGCTGTTCATCGATGGCAAACTCGGCTACGCGGCTGCGATTATCGATGGCGTATGTGGCGGGTTCGAACGGACGAGCGCGATAGTTGCCGTTGTCGAACATCATCAGCGTGCCAATTGGAGTCCACTGCGGCGAGTGCTGATGATAGGGCCACTGCAGCTCACCGACCGGTTTGAGCAAGTAGCGTTGCCACTCTGGCCCCCAACCGCTGGGATCGCCAAATATCCAGCGGATCTCCTTGGTCTGCCAATCCAGTTTGATGACGCAATCCAGGTGCCTCAAGGAGAGGGTAACCGAATTGTCTTGGGCGTCGTATTGCACCGCATTGGCGTGACTCCAGTCGCGTGAGGGACTATCCAGCGACGCATTGTATTTGTCTTTCCAGAAGCCGCTGAGCGCCATGTAACCAAATCGTCGGGGGTCTAAGATATCTAGCACATCGAGTTGGTTGACAATTCGTCCATCATGTGGATTGAATTCGACAATGCGATCGCAGACGACGTGTGCCGGTTCCCACGGAGCATCCGCATCGATCTCGCTGGTGGGGAATTCGTCGAAGTCGACTAGGGTGGTCGCTAGTGTCATAAAATTATTGTTCGGTAGTTCGGCTAGTTCATGGTGCATCGTGTCGACGTCCACAGCGATGGCCTCCGCATCTGGGGCTTCGGTCAGCCTAGCACCGTACCAGCGCCGCACGTCGCGCCCCATGATGTCGATCTCGTAGGCATAGCGATAATTTGCGTGCTGATACAGTAGATGTCCGTTTTCCAAAATGCGAATGTCGGCAATGCGATCTTGGGTGTTGCAGTACCACACCACTTCGCCCGCACTGTCGAGCGCGATCAAGTAACCGTAGTCGAGAAAGCTGATCGAGTCGCGCCATAGGTTGACCGAGAACAGAGTCAGCCCAGGTTCCATCTGTTGTGGTTTGGAAAGAACCGTGAACAGCGGTGGGAAATCAGCGGGAAGTGGTGGCGTTTGGAATGTCAACAGCGGGCTGAACTCAGTTCTGGTGGCTGCGTCGGGGGCCGCAACGGAGCCTGTGGGGTGATCGTCTGTCGCATCTTCAGTTTGAATTCGCACTCGGATTTCGTGTAGGCGATCGGGACGCAATCCCAAAGCGGCGATGCGGTGCTTGCGCGCCGCGTGGACTCGCCAGGGCTGCACCCACTGGTGCTGACCGTCGCTGATTTCCAGCGTCGGGACAACGGGCTTCGATGCTTCGAATTCGATGATCGCGATCAGCGGTGCGCGCTCGATCGGATTGGGGCGGATGGTGGGCTGCACAACAAACAGACTGTCTTGCTGGGCG
>CAKQNH010000260.1 GCA_934255105.1 uncultured Pirellulaceae bacterium | reverse complement strand
ATATACTATCATTCGGAACTGATTACTCTGGGGAAAAAACCCACTTGGAACATGATGAGTATGGCAGATTGACGCAGCGAATCGACTCCTTGGGATATGCTATCAGCTACCAATATGATGCGGTCGGCAATGTGCGCGCCATCAACTTGCCGGATGGTGGTCGAATTCAATTGGAGTACGACCAAGGACGGAATTTAACTAAGATCATCGACGCTGCAGGCAGGGTGACTGTTAGGCGGCACGGTGCTTGCCAAAGGTTGCTGGAGACGATTGATGGAAATGGCAATCGAATACAGTACACCTGGGGTACCGAGCCAGACCGACTCGAAGAAGCTGTCAATGAAGCGGGCGAATCGATGCGTTTCGAATACGACCAAGCAGGACAATGTGTCAAAGAAACAGGCTTTGATGGACGGGTTTTGCAATTCACATATGATGCGTCAGGATTATGCTCACGAGTAGTGAATGGCTGTGATCAGGCAGTTACAATTGAACGCGATTTGTTGGGAAGAATTGTTTCGCAAAAGCTCTCTGATGGCAGCCTGTCGGAATACGCCTATGATAAATTGGGAAGTATTTCAGTTGCAAGAACCGCAGATTGTGTAGTAAGTTTTGAGCGCGACAAAATCGGTCGCTTGGTTCGAGAAATATTTGATTCTCGGTACGGAGTTCAATATGTCGAACACGAATTGAACGCGATTGGCTCGGTAACGAGCATGGCAACGGATTTAGGGATGTCTATCGACTACGAGCTAGACGTGGATGGTCGCTGGAGTAGTTTGACGACCAGTGGAGGCAATAAGATCGAGTTCCGACGTGATCAACGCGGAATGGAGGTTGAGCGACGGTTGCCAGGAAGCGTTCGATTGACCCAGCAATTTGATCCAGTCGGAAGGATTCTCAAGCAGAACATCACCGGTGGTCCTACACATCTTGCAGGGCTAAACACATCCAACTGGCAACAGTCGGGCAATTCGTTCGCAAGAGAGTATATTCGCGATGTTTCAGGGTTAGTTGTTGGGATTGACGGCCATCCAAGTGGGCGAGTTGACTATGGATATGATCCAGCCGAACGGCTCACTTCAATCGTGCAAGCTAACCAAGTTAGTGTTGATTTTGAATTTGATACTCGAGGAAATGTCGTCTGCCGGAGCGAGGAGTCTACGGCCGGAACGATAAAGCAGGAGCGACTGGTGGGGCCGGGGAATAGACTATTGCAGGTAGGATTGTGTCATATGGAGTATGATGCCCAGGGAAGGCTCATTCGAAAAATCGAAGACATTGAATCCGACGAGTCCAAATCCTGGACTTACGAATGGGATGCCCTTAGTCAACTTCGCCGTGTCACCAACCCAAACGGCGAGTCCTGGGATTATGAGTACGATGCTTTTTCCAGACGTATTGCGAAAAGCTTTGATGGAAATGCGACGGTTTTTACCTGGAGCGGAAACAGTCTTGTACAGGAATTTTCTACGGAAACCGGGAAATGGCGAGGATATTTGTTTGACCAAGATTCTTTTATACCACTTGGAATAGTTGACAAATACAATTTTTTTTCGGTCGTGGCTGATCACCGTGGTGCGCCGCTACAAATACGAAATCAATTGGGCGAGAGCGTGTGGACATCCAGCCTTGACGTATTTGGCAATCAGCCAGATCATGAAAACAGCATCAACTGTCCCTTTCGGTTACAAGGACAATATTTTGATGATGAAAGCAAACTAAGCTACAATCGGTATCGTTACTATGACTCAGATACTGGCGTATTTATCAGCCAGGACCCCATTCGTCTGCAAGGCGGTATAAATTTTTATGGATATGGCAAAAATCAACTAAACTGGACTGACCCTCTCGGTCTTTCAACTGAATACCCCGTTCTTGCGCAAAAACAGTTTGTAAAAAATGCCGGTGACGAGATGGTGGCGATGGCAAAGCCATCCACCAAGCCTTCTTTGCTACCCACTCACGAATATGTGAATCCTGGCCATCATGACCCTTCGTCTGGAAACTACGTTGCTACCAAGAGCGTCTTGCCCGCCAATCACGTTGAGCTCTTCAATAGTTCTGTCCCACGAGTGGATCCGAAAAGTGGGAAGGTGACATATTGGGCGAAGGAAGGGAGTGGAAAGAGCGCTGTGTACCATCGCTTTCAGGAGCATACTGATGGTCAGTTTCACTGGAACGGTTCTACAAACGGATTGACTAAGAGTGGTCAAGACCGGAGTATAGCACCCAATAACGTACCGAATTGTGTTAAATGAGCAAAACAGTTAAGCGCAGTTATTTGGGACGAGACTTCTGCATTCACGTAACAATCCTAGACTCTACGCTAGGAGTTTTTGGCAACGTCTCAATGGATGTCAAAGGGCAATCAATTGGTCCGCACAGTGAACCAGTGTTCGTACTTCCATTTCATAATGCATTGCTGTCGGCTGTACATCCTAATGCAAATCTACCAGATCGTCTTTTCGTCGAAAGCGGCGAGCGGCTTTGGAGAGAGTTGTGCAATTCAAATTCTCCGCATCGATTTCCATCCACTGAGGGATTTGATGATTACGATATATATGTTTTCAACAATGGTGTGAAAACAAGATTCCTTTGGCTCTGTCTAGGAAGTGATATTTCAACTCTTGGTGATGAAATCATTAGTTCATCCACGTTGGAATCGGTTTTCTGGGAATTTCATGACGACTTATTCCAGGATTCCTAAGTAGATACTCAGGCTGACATGGCACGTTGAGGAACCTATTCCTTCTACTCTGGCCTGCCAACTCGAGTCCATTGCCTAACTTTGATAGGGTGCGATCGATGTCAATTGCCTAACTCGGATGCTTACATGTCAATATACTCGCCAAACCGCAAACTGTTCAGTCAAAATTGGGCTTTGCTGAGCGAAACGTGAGGGGCGTGAGGTGAACATTGTCCATTGTCTAACAGATGCGAGATGGTCGGTGACGTTTCTTGACTATAACTCAACCACGCCAATTGACCCACGCGTCTTCAAGGCCATGCAGCCTTGGCTAACGCGGGCGTGGGGAAATGCCTCGACACGTGAATATGCGCTGGGCTGGGATGCGGCGGATGCCGTGGAGGAGGCGCGAAGCGCCATTAGCCAGTTGGTCGGGGCGGCGAGCGGTGATTTGATCTTCACCAGCGGGGCCACGGAGAGTCTTGCTACGGTGATTCGTGGATTCGTGGGTTATAGCGATTGGCATCAATGCAAACTGGTGACTTGTAAGACAGAACACTCCGCTGTCTTAGAGACCTGTGAACAAATGCGTCGGCTTACGCAGCAAGTCGAGCTCTGCGTGCTGCCAGTCGATCACAACGGTTTGTGCGACCTGGAAGACTTGCGTACCAATGTGCTAACGGAGAAGCGTTGTTTGATGGCTGTGATGCTGGCGAACAATGAAATTGGCTCAATAGCACACGTGGAAAGTATCGGTCGCATAGCCCGTGCCACTGGGGCGCAGTTTCTGTGTGATGCGACTCAAGCAGTTGGCAAAACGCCGCTGGAGTTCGAGAGATGGCAGGTTGATTTTGTCGCGTTCTCAGCGCACAAGATCTATGGTCCCAAAGGAGTCGGAGCGCTGGCGATTCGCAAGGGTGTGGAGCTGCAGCCGCTGATCGTCGGTGGTGGACAAGAGCATGGAATGCGCGGTGGAACCTTGAATGTCGCTGCGATCGTGGGATTTGGCGAAGCGTGCCGAATAGCCCAGAAAGAAATGCAGTCGGATAATCAACAGATCGTCAAATTGCGAGATCGACTGGAGTCGACGCTGGTGGCAGAACTGCCGGATATTTGGGTCAATGGTGGGGGGGCGGAGCGACTGTGCAATACGAGCAATATTGGTTTTCGGGGAATCGATGCGCGAACGATGATTCGCGACATGCACGATGTTGCGTGTTCGACCAAGTCGGCTTGTTCAAGTGGTGATCCGGGGCCGAGTCACGTGCTCAAGGCGATCGGCTTAACGGATGAGGAGGCCTACTCGTGCATTCGCTTCAGCTTGGGTCGCTTTACCACTGACCAAGAGATCGATCATGCCCTCGAGAAGATTATTGGCACGGTGTGCAAGCTAACCAACGGACGATCCAGTGGGATAGTCTAGCGCAGCCAATGCAAATTGCCAGTCCGAGAAGCAAGAGCCATGGCGTGACGAACAAGCCAGCCATGATAACCAAGCAACCTATGGTAGAAATGATTAGGCTAATCCACAGGGTCCGCTCAGCCAAGTGTGCTTGTGGCTGCTTGCGGGACAGATCTTCTTTTATCCCCGGCGAGGCGGTGGGGCTGGGTGGCAATAGGTCCAGCATGCCGCCCAGGGTCGCTTGCGGCAGATGCTTTAAATGGGCGATAGTCGAGCGAAAGACTTCCACATCGAGTTGACCGACGTGGCAGATCTCAAGTACGCGATCGGTCCAGCCGCGCATGCGCCGCGCATCTAACCACAACCAACCATTGACTAAGGGGAACAACCAACAAAGTCCCCATAGTATCTTCAAGTCCCAAGTTACCAGTGTCAGAACTACTAGGCTACAGATGCCCAAGGAAAGTATGGCGACCAGATTGCGATAGGCGACCGCGCGAGCAATGAGAGTATCCTGCGTGAAATCAATCGCTTGTCGAATGGCGGGTTCGGGCATTATGGCGACTCTCTGGCCAGATGGTAGCCGCCAGTAGTAACCTCGCGTGGGGATGCGCTCGGACGCGAGGTCTGGTCAACTTCAAAATGGAATTCAGGCAACCAATGCCCGTGCGCGTGCGACAACTATTCTATACAGTACAGCCCAGGTCTGTCTGTCATTCGATGCCCCCGTGGTTAACGTTACATCGGACAGGTTGTTGAAACGTTGATACGAGGGCGTCCGGCACTGCCCTGCGCCCAACCTCTCTTCTTTTCCTGAAGGAACGCAACATGCCCGATGTCACAATCTCACAGTCTACCCTAATAGCCCAATTCGCCGCGGGAAAGCGTGGACAGACCGTAGGTAATGGAGAATGTTTCGCACTTGCAGATCAAGCCTTGCGTAGCCAGGGGGTCAAATCGGCGAGTGATTTTGGCACGATCTCTCCCACTGCCGATTATGTCTGGGGACGCGAAGTGCCGCTCGCTCAAGCGCAGGTGGGCGATATCATTCAGTTCAGAAACTTCGGCTTTCAAGAGGTCATTCGGACGGAAATCACTCGTGCAGACGGTAGCACCTCGTGGTCCGAGCAGAGCCGATCCGAAACACGACCGCATCACACGGCCATCGTAGCGTCGACTGGGAGCAACGGCCAGTTGACGGTTTACGAACAAAACGTGGGAGGCCAGCGCGTCACTGTCCAAAACCAACTGCTGTTTTCTACCGTCACGATTGGTCCCGATTCCACGGTCGATAACGGCGTGACTACGACTGTCACACGAACAATTACAGTTACCGGATCGGCGCGATTCTACCGTGCTCAGACACGCTAGGAGATAACAATTTACAGCCGCTGCGGGGGGGGGCGATTGCAGAACACAAGCAAACAGCCCAATCGTTAAACTAGCACCCCCAACCTTCTCAATTTCGGTTGGTAGGCGAGAAATTCTTGAAGGTATGCCGAGAACATCCACGATTTAACTAGTTCGTGCGAGGTACGCACTTGATGATAGTTACGCTAGCCCAGAAAGGATTTCGGCTATGCGAATTGCAACTACAAGTTTTCTGAATTTGTTTGTGGCAACACTGACGGTCACGATTTTAGCTCCGAATATCGTTGTCGCCCAGACTTGCAGTGTGTTAGGCTGCGATTCTCTGGCGGGGAGCGGGTGTGGGCACACCCACAGCTATTTTTCGCCCCGCGGTTCGATGACTCGTGGCTCAGGTAGTCAGCCAGCGGATATTCTCAACGCGCCCAGCGCGATGGGAACGCCTGCCGCGCCAGGGAGCGCGGGTTCAACGGCTCAAAGCCCGCTATCCTCCGGTGGAGGCGATGGCAGCGGCCTGGGGGGCGGAGCCCCGAGCGGCGGAGGCTTTGGCAACCTAAGCTTGACGTCGGGAAGCTCACCCGGCTCCTCTTTTGCAGCCATGGCACCGGGCAGCTACATCGATAACGCGGTCATCGCAGACATGTTTCGCTACCGCTTTGATGCCGCTTATGACAACCCGCTGCCGGATCGCGCCGAGTTCTTTTATGGACAGTGCGGTTGCTTCGGCGGAAATGCACCGGGGCCGATAAAGCTGGAGCGAAGTGTCGACTACCAAGAATTCACTCCCTATTTAGAACGAGCCATGTCGCCGGGTTTCTCGCTGTTCGTAGAGGCTCCGGTGCGGTTTATCAATCCCGAAATCAACGACAATACGGGAGGCATGGGAGATATCAACTTTGGCTTCAAAGGCTCGCTATACCATACGGAGAGCCAGTTCTGGACCGCGCAGTTCCGCGTCTACGCACCGACGGGTGATGCCGATCGGGGACTGGGAACGGGCCACGCATCGTTGGAACCCGGTGTGCTCTATCTGGGCCGCGTCAACGATCGGTTGATCACGCAAGGCGAATTTCGAGTTTGGATTCCTTTGTCCGATTCGCAAGTTGCAGGACGCGGCAACTTCGCCGGTACCATTTTGCGAGCCGGTTACGGCGGTGGGTATGACCTGCTCAACCTCGACACTTGCGCGCAACGTCGACGATTGGCCGGAACGTTTGAAACGGTGGCCTGGTATATTACCGATGGCTTGGCATTCGGTGGGATCGACAATCCCGTCGTGCTCGATGCAGACAATG
>CAKQNH010000259.1 GCA_934255105.1 uncultured Pirellulaceae bacterium | reverse complement strand
GCGCATCGTCGACCGACAGTTCACCGCTGAGCAGGGCTTGTTCCAATTCGAAACGGATCAGGATGTGCAGGTTGTACGTCACCTCATCGGCCTCCACTCGCACCAGCGAAGCCTCGACGCGATTGGCATCTCGATAGAGGGTTTGAGCATCCAGGCCCTGCCAGCGATCGGTCATGTGCGAGATCTGTGGAAATGCCCACTGCCAGAAGGGCTGGCTGCGGCCGATGAAATTTTCCCACAATCGCGACTGCGATTCGTGGACTCCCAAACTGGCATAGGTTCCCGGCGGCAGGCCATACCAATCGGTAGGCAAGCCTTGCTCGTATAAGCCATGCCCGGCTTCGTGCAGCGTGCTATAGAACGCGCTGGGGAAATAGTCGGCTTGATAGCGCGTCAGAATGCGGCAGTCGTGGGGCCCAAGCGTCGTGCAGAAGGGATGGGTCGTTTCGTTCAGCCTACCACGCTCGAACTGATAGCCGATCTGCTGGGCAATCCAGTGGCTGATTTGTCGCTGCTGGTCGACCGGGACCGTGCGTTGCCAAGCCGCGCCGCTGGGAGGGTGGCGGCTGGCTTGCAGATCCTGAACCAACTGCACCAGCTCATCGCGCAGGCTGGCAAAGACCTGTGTCAGCTCAGCGCGTTTGGCCCCCGCTGCATATTGGGCGAGCAAGGCATCGTAGAGCGATCCACCATCGCTCAACAGCTCGGCTTCGCGGCGCCGCAGAGCAAAGATCTCTTGCAGGTGCGGCTGAAACAATTCCCACGAGTTGCTGGCCCGCGCCTTCTCCCACGCCTGCTGCCCAAGTACGGTCGCCTTCGAAGTCGCCTCAACTAGGTCGATCGGCAATCGCGAATTGCGGCGAAAATCCTTTAGTAAACGGGAAATCGTCGCCCCGATGGGCGAATTCCGATCGGCTGCCAGCGACCCGGAGTCCAACTGCTCCAACTGCTCGCCGATCCGCAGGTCCGTGCGACGCCGGTGGATCATGCCACTGAGCAGCGTGATCTGCTCCGCGCGGTACGCGCCTGCCGGGGAGGGCAGGCCGGTCCGCTCGTCCCACTCCAGCAGTGCGCTGGTAGCTTCCAATAGCGCGGTCTCGCGGAAGTGATCCGCAACTAATTGGAAAGTTTGTTCGTCTGTCATGCCGGGAGGTAGCTCTCAAACAAATTTTAGTATTCGACGCAATCCGTATTCGATCCAATTTGCGACTCCCGCTCTCGTAGCCGAAGTCGCCAGGCGGTGGAGCCCAGGCCAAGGTTGCATCGCATTTTGTCGCCATTGTAAATTCAGATAGTAAATGTAGCCAGCCGCGAAGCCATGGCAGGCGATAGCCACGGCCGCGAGGCCCAAGTCTGCTATGGAACCTTAATCCCAGCGAAACTGTCAAATTGGCAAGGTGCAATAGCGAGCCCGCTTCTGACGCTCACCAGCTTTAAATCGAACCTCCATCAGCGTTGCCGCCTTCGCTTTGCTGGCGCTGAGGCCCCTCGAAAATCCAACTTTTCGGCAACTGGCACAAGCTTTGCATAGCGATGCCCTGATCCCCGCGACTGCCAGGTTGACTGTGCAGCCGTGCTCGCGGGCTGGCAACGGCCCCAGGGCGAACCACTGCGAAGTCGAGTTTTTGCGGAGCACAGTCTCTGCGGAGGCGAAACCTCTGCGGAGACGAATCTCTGTGGCGTATTGACGAAAAGGCGTTCGAGAGGACGTGGCGAGATGACTCCGGCGCGTGCCCGCCCACGGACGCAGTCGGATAACGAGACAGCAATAACGAATCACTCCTGCGATTCAGAGCAACCCCAGATCCACTTTGGAGGAAATTGTAACGTGGCAAAACAAATGGTTTTTGATGACGAGGCCAGACAGCCGCTCTTGGCTGGCGTTTCTAAGTTGGCTCGTGCGGTGCGTAGTACATTGGGACCTCGCGGTCGCAATGCGGTTCTGGACAAGGGTTGGGGCTCCCCCAAGGTCACCAAAGATGGTGTGACTGTCGCTGAAGATATCGATCTGGATGACCCATTTGAGAATCTGGGCGCTCAATTGGTCAAAGAGGCTGCCAGCAAGACGAACGACATTACCGGCGACGGGACGACGACCGCTACGGTTCTGGCTGAAGCCATTTTCCGCGAGGGGTTGAAAATGGTTGCCGCCGGCGGCGACCCGATGGCTCTCTCGCGCGGTATTGCCAAGGCTGTTGACGCGGTTGGCGGGGCTCTGACCAAGATGTCGATCAAGATCGACGAGAAGAGCAAGAAAGAGATCAAGCAAGTTGCCACGATTGCTGGCAACAACGACACCGCCATCGGCGACGTGTTGGCCGATGCCTTCCTGAAGGTCGGCAAAGATGGTGTGATTACCGTTGAAGAAGGCCGCAGCAGCGAAACGACTGTCGAAGTGGTCGAAGGCATGCAGTTCGACCGCGGCTTCCTGTCGCCTCACTTCGTCACCAACGCAGACAATGTCAGCGTCGAACTCGACGACTGTTATGTGTTGCTCTTCGAAGAGAAGATCAGCTCTAACAAAAAGCTAATTCCACTTCTGGAAGCCGTTAGCAAGGCCAAGAAGCCTCTGCTGATTATCGCCGAAGATATCGACGGCGAAGCGCTGGCCACGTTGGTCGTGAACAAAATGCGCGGTATCCTCAGCGTATGTGCCGTGAAAGCCCCTGGCTACGGCGACCGCCGCAAGGCGATCATGGGTGACTTGGCCGTGCTGACCGGCGGGCAAGCGATCTTCAAAGACCTGGGGGTCGATCTGGAGAGCGTCAAGCTATCCGACCTGGGACGCATCAAGAAGGTCCGCATTACCAGCGAAGAGACCGTCTTAGTCGGCGGTGCAGGGAAGAAGGAAGCCATCGTTGGCCGAGCCGATCAAATCCGCCGTGAGATTGGCAATACCGACAGTGAGTACGACAAGGAAAAGCTGCAAGAGCGCTTGGCCAAGTTGGCAGGTGGTGTTGCCCAAATTACAGTTGGTGCCGCTACTGAAACCGAAATGAAAGAGCGCAAGGCGTTGCTCGACGATGCCAAGGCCGCCACGCAAGCCGCACTGCACGAGGGGATTGTGCCCGGCGGCGGTGTAGCCCTGCTGCGCAGCGAATCAGCTATCAAGAAATTGAAGCTGGAAGGGGACGAGGCGCTGGGTGCGCAGATCATCTCCAATATCCTGGACATTCCACTGCGAGCGATTGCCAACAATGCCGGCGTAGACGGTGCCGTCGTCGTCAATCGTGTCCGTCAGCAAAAGTCCGCTACCGAAGGCTACGATGCCAACACCGACACCTATACCGATCTGGTGGCTGCCGGAATTATCGACCCCACTAAGGTCGTGCGTGTCGCGTTGCAAAACGCAGCCAGCGTCGCTTCACTGCTACTAACCACCGAATCGCTCGTTGTGGACATTCCGGTTGAAGAAGAAGCCGGTGGTGGCGATCATCATGACCACGGCATGGGGGGTGGCATGGACCCGATGGGTGGCATGGGAGGAATGGGTGGCATGGGCGGCATGGGCGGCATGATGTAGTCTGCTTTGCGGTGGCGTGCCGTGCGCAGTGGTTTCGCTGCGCCGTGGTTTCGCTGCGCCGTGATTTCGCTGCGCAGTGGTTTGGCTGCGCGGGCTCGCGACAGCAGTTCATGCTCCCAGTTCACAATCGATGAATTCACATTTAACACAATATCTTTCTCAGTAAATAGGAATTTTGAAAATGGCCAAGTTGAAGATTCGCCCACTGGATGACCGGGTCGTAGTTAAGCCTGAAGAAGCAGAAGAGACCACCGCCGGTGGTATCGTGTTGCCGGGTTCGGCTCAAGAAAAGCCACAGCGCGGCACGGTCCTAGCCGTCGGCCCCGGCAAATTGCTCGATAGCGGCAGTCGTGGCACGCTGTCGGTCGCCGTTGGCGATGTGGTCATCTATGGCAAGTACGGCGGAAGCGATATCGAAGTCGATGGCGACGAAGTCAAGATCTTGCGCGAGAGCGATATCCTCGCCAAAGTTCTCGCCTAAACCGTTCCTCCATCAGAAACCGAATCCACCTGAGTTAAGTTAAAGGATCAATAGCGTGGCTAAACAGCTTATGTTTGAAGATCACGCTCGCGCTCGTATGCTGCAAGGCGTCGAGAAGCTGGCGGATGCTGTCGCCGTCACGATGGGCCCTACCGGTCGCAACGTGATTATCGACAAGAGCTTTGGCGGTCCAACTGTGACTAAAGACGGCGTGACCGTTGCCAAAGAAATTGAATTGGAAGATCGCTTCGAAAATATGGGAGCCAAGCTGGTCGTCGAAGTTGCTCAGAAGACGAGCGACTTGGCTGGCGACGGCACCACCACGGCCACCGTGTTGGCCCGCGCTATTTTCAAAGAGGGTCTGCGCAACATCGTCGCGGGTAGCAATCCTGCGGCCATCCGTCGCGGCATTGAAAAAGGTGTCGACGCGGCCGTGGCCAAGTTGCACGAGTTGGGCAAGCCGGTCAGCGATCGTCAGCAAGTCGCGCATGTGGGTGCTATCAGCGCCAACAACGACATGCAGATTGGCGAATTGTTGGCCGAAGCTCTGGAGCGCGTGGGCAAAGATGGTGTGATCACTGTCGAAGAGGGCAAGACCGCTGAAACCACGGTCGAGTACGTGGATGGGATGCAGTTCGACAAGGGCTACATCTCGCCGTACTTCATCAACACGCCTCACGACATGACGTGCACGTTTGATGATGCGTTGGTGTTGCTCTACGAAAAGAAGATCAGCAACATCCGCGATTTGGTACCGGTTCTGGAGAAGGCCAGCCAGAGCGGCCGCCCCCTGCTGATCATCGCCGAGGATATCGATGCCGAAGCGTTGACCCTGCTGGTTGTCAATAAACTGCGCGGCACGCTCAACGTGTGCGCGGTAAAGGCACCTGGTTTTGGCGATCGCCGCAAGGCCATGATGGGCGATATCGCCACTCTCACCGGCGGAACGTTCATCAGCGACGACTTGGGCATTCAGCTCGAGAAGCTTTCGCTGGACCAGCTCGGCCGCGCCAAGAAGATCGTTGTCGACAAGAGCAATACCACGATTGTGGAAGGTGCTGGAGAACGCAAGACGATCGATCAACGCGTTAGCCAAATCCGTACGCAAATTGAGCAGACCGACAGCGAGTACGATCGCGAGAAGCTGCAAGAGCGTTTGGCCAAGTTATCCGGCGGTGTGGCCGTCGTCAGCGTCGGCGCCGAAACAGAAGCCGACATGAAGCAAAAGAAGGCCCGCGTGGAAGATGCTCTGCATGCGACCCGCGCCGCCATGGAAGAAGGCATTCTGCCCGGCGGTGGTGTAGCCCTGCTACGCTGCAAAGAAGCCGTAGAGGCAGCCATGAGCAAGTGTAAGGGAGATGAAAAGATCGGTGCGCAGATCATCCTGCGTTCGCTATCCGCTCCTCTACGCCAGATCGCTGACAATGCCGGTATCGACGGTTCCGTAGTGGCTGACGAAGTTAGCCAGAAGCCAGTGGGGACCGGTTACGATTCCCACAAGGGAGCCTATGTCGATATGCTCAAGAGCGGCATTATCGATCCGGTAAAGGTTGTCAGGACCGCGCTGGCCAATGCGGCTAGTATTGCTGGATTGATGCTGACTACCGAAGCCATGGTGACGAACTTCGACAAGGAAGACAAGGGCAAGCAGCGTGCCGAAGGTGCCGTGTCGTAAGACGGCGCTTAGTTCAAGCCGCCGCGTGATGGCGGCTTGTTGAAAACCACGCAAAGGCCACTCTCGCAAGGGAGTGGCCTTTGTTCAAAATGCTACCCGCACGATGAATGGATTTGAGATATCCGATTTGAGATTTCCGATTTCCGATTTGTGGTGCGCGTGATGCGGCTAAAGCCTGGACTCCAACAGTTGCGGGTGAAATTAAATCGAAGAGAATGACTCGCATGGCCACTACCAAACGTTGCTACTACGAAGTGCTGGGCGTCAGCAAGACCGCCTCAAGTGCAGAACTGTCGCGCGCTTATCGCAAGTTGGCGATCAAGTATCACCCTGACAGCAATCGCCAAGACGAAGACGCGGTCGCCAAATTCAAAGAGGCTGCCGAGGCGTACGAAGTCCTGAATGACGAGCAGAAGCGGGCGCGATACGACCGCTACGGCCACGCTGGCCTGGGGGCCGACGCGGGCGGTTTCCAAGATATGGGAGATATCTTCGAAGCCTTTGGAGACATGTTTGGGGGGACGATCTTTGGTGACTTCTTCGGCGGCCGTGGCCAGCGTGGGCGCGTTCGCCGCGGCGCGGATATCCGCTGCGACGTGACGCTCGACTTGGAAGAGGCCGCCACCGGAACTCGCAAGAAAGTTTCCTTGACGCGGCACGAAGTGTGTCAAGTCTGCGAAGGGAGCGGTGCGGAGCCCGGTTCGCAACCGCAGGTTTGCCCGCGCTGCCGTGGACAGGGCCAAGTGGTTCAGGCCAACGGAATACTGCGTGTCCAAACCACCTGCCCACAGTGTCGAGGCAAAGGTAAAATCACCACCTCATCCTGTAAACCATGCAACGGCTCAGGTGCGGTGCCACGCGAAGTGGTGCTCGAGGTAGCCATACCGGCGGGCGTCGATGACGGCATGCGCGTGCGTTTGCCCGGCGAGGGCCAAGCCAGCCCCGATGGCGGACCGGCCGGCGATGCCTACTGCTTCATCAAAGTTCGCCCGCACAAGATGTTTCACCGCGAGGGAAACGACCTCGTGCTGCAACTCCCTCTGAGCTATTCACAAGCGGTGCTCGGGACAGAGATTGAAATACCGACGCTCGGGGGACGGCATAC
>CAKQNH010000258.1 GCA_934255105.1 uncultured Pirellulaceae bacterium | reverse complement strand
TCCAAAAACTCACGATAACGAGGGGACAAAACTTGCGCCAACGCAAATTGCATGCAATCCCAAACTTTTAGCAGTCCGGGCTAAAGGGCTCTCGACGAACTGCACAGAAGTGTTCTACTCATTCCTTGCTCACGCGTCGAGCCACCAATATCCGTCGGGCCACCAATATCCATGCTCCCCTTTGAACAATCGGCGCTCGATGAAATCCGCTCGCGCGGCTGGGTGCAATATGCGCAGTGGTTTGACGAGATCGACTCCACCAACGATGCGGCTCGCCGAAGCCTGCAAGAGTCGCAAGCACCGCCGCTGCCCAGCCTGTTTGTCGCGCATCGGCAGACGGCAGGCCGTGGCCGTGGAGGGCACCCGTGGTGGTCTCCCGACGGCTGTCTGATGCTGACGCTGGCCCTGCCCAGCAGCACTCTGCCAACGGATCCGACGCTGTGGAGCCAACTGGCTCTCGTCAGTGGCCTAGCGGTAGCCCGGACCGCAGTGCACAGCCTGCCCGACGAGACGATACATCTCAAGTGGCCCAATGATGTGTTCGCCGGGGGCAAAAAGCTGGCGGGGATTCTGATCGAATCGGCTCCGCTAGTTCAGCGACAATCACACGCCGGTCGAGGGGCAGCGTGGCTGATCGGCATCGGGCTCAATGTGGACATCGATTGGAATGCCGCACCTGCAGAAGTGGCTCGCCGGGCAACCTGCTTGAGCTCTCAAGCGGGGCGGTCGTTGGGATTGCCGGTGGTGCTAGTTGAACTTGTGGAGGAGCTACAACGCGAACTTACCGCTTGGTCTCGCGGCGAAGATGACTGGCTGACGCAGTGGCGCGAGCGTTGTTTATTGACCGGAAAGATCCTGCATGTGCGGCAGGGGCCCGAGCGCGAAGCGGTCGGCGTTTGCGAAGGGGTCGACGCCAGCGGACGGCTGATCATTCGCGACGAACAGGGGGTGCAATTCCTTACAAGCGGAGAAGTACTGGCATGGCAATAGTTGCCCCCGCTCGTCCCCTCCCCAGCAAAGAGCAGGACAAGAGAATGGAGGCAAAAAAATGTGTGCGCTCGGTATTTTATCTGTCTCTCATTTTTTCTGTCTGAATTAGAGGAGAGCCAGCGAAGGACCCAATGCGAAAGTAAGGCAACGGGAGCGGCCGCGAACGTCTTGGCAACTTCCCCTACGGCAATCCACGATTATCTGACCTATGCTGGCACTGTAGGCGACAAAGTCGGCTTAACCGTTAAATCTTACCAAATTGGTTGCAGTCTATTGTCGAGAGGGTCGATATCGAGAGTACCGGAATTCTCATTGACCTCTTTTGAACGTGGACATGTGCGCCATGAAATATGTGACAGCCCGTGGTTTGACAACTCGCTGTGTTCGCCGCCGTTGGCTGCTCGGCTTGCTCGCCAGCGGTGGGCTCTGGGCCACCTCAGCGGCGGGCCGTGCGCACAGCCAGGACGACGTTTCTAAATTCGTCAGCGCTGCAGCGCCGGCGGCTAATAATCGCCTGGCGGCCGACAATCGCAAGCCACAGGCCGCAGAGCTCGAATCCGCTGAGATTCACCTAGCCCCTCTGCCGCAGCACGATTCGCCACCGGTCATCACCGCCCTGGCCGCCTCGCACGATGGTCGCTTCCTAGCCGCCGCCGGCGATGACCATGCGGTCCGCATCGTCGATGTAGCCAGCGGAGCAACGATCAGCACCCTGATTGGGCATATCGATTGGGTCCAGTCGTTGGTCTTCTCGGCCGACTCTCAAGACCTGTACTCGGCCGGCAATGACGGACGCGTTCTGAAGTGGCATCATCAGTACCCTGTGTCGCACACACTAGTTCTAGCAACCGATTTTGCAGTTCGCGCAATTACGCTGTCGAGCGAGCGAAATTTGCTAGCGATCTGCGGGTTTTCCAACGAAGTTGTTTTGTGGGATTTGTCTAGTGGCCGCGAGAAGTTTCGTCTAAGCTGCGACTCGCCGGACCAGCGTTGCGTTCGCTTCAGCCCAGACGGAGGCCGCCTACTGCGCGGCGGCCGCTTGGGAGAAATATGCGTCTGGGATACGGAAACCGGAGCCGAACTGGCACACTATCGCCAGCACAACCGCCGCGTATTCACTGCCGCTTTTTCTGCGGACGGATCGTCGGTAACGAGTGTTGGCGAGGATCGCCGGATGATCAGGTACAACATCGATGCGCAGCAGGTGACCTATGACCAAGTGGTGGCCAGTGGCAAGTTGATGTCGATGAGTTTGATCAACGATCACATGGTAGCCGCCGCCGGCGCAGACAATTCGATCGTGTTGGTAGACATCATGAGCAATCAAGCTGTGGCTCAATTGAACGGCCACACCGGCACCGTAGCGGTCATGGTTCCATGTGGTGAGTTCTTGGCCAGCGGATCGTTTGATACGACGATTCGCATTTGGAATTTGGAGCGCATTGCCCAGCGCGAGATTCCCACGGGGCGACCGGTGCGAGCCCCATTCAAAATTGATTCAGAATTGCAAATTCGCTAGAAGCGATTGTGTTGCACAGAGTACGGACGTTTTAGCGCAGTTTGAGCACGGAGGTGCCTTTTGTTTTTGCAAGAACAAGTCAATCGGCTCGCACGTTGGTTCTCCAACGGTTTGGGTAATTCGGCTGCGCTGTGTGGAGCGTCCGCAGGCGCATCCAGTGCAGGCCCACTGCGCATGTCCGCACTCAGTTCTGCGGGTGGACAAGCCGTAGCTGGACACTCGGCAAGTGGCCTGGGGACTGCTACTGTACCACCCAAACGCAAGTTGAGCCGGCGGAGCGCCGAGCGAGCGTCGAGCCAACGCCGCAAGCGGACGCGTACTGCCCTGATCGAAACCATGGAGCCACGCTGCTTGATGGCCGCCGACCTGATCCAAATAGGAGCGGTCTATCTGGAGGATGACATTGGCAGTGACGAAAGCCCCGACTTGTTCTACGTCAGCTTCCAGGGCGGATCGCCTGGAACCCAATTGACGCGATTGACCATCGACGGAGACAGAGGCGCACCGGGTTTGAGCCAGGGGGACATCATCTTCGACACAAAGACCACTGGGCTGGGAGCCGACAAGGCTTTCCCGTTCGACATCGTGCAAATGAAGTCGAAGAACCCGAATGCCACAGTAAAGGCTACGGTCCAGGATGGCACGAGTCTGCTAGTGCTAGAATTCACCAACTTCACCAGCGGCGACCTGTTGATTTTCTCGATCGACGTTGACGAGATTGTGTTCTGGGATCCAACTGAAACAAACGTAGCCACTATCAACGAAGGCATCGACCCAATCACTTCCGGGGTCGAGTTTCAAACGACCAAACTGTATGCGGAGTTCGCCGCTCCGCATTACGAAATCGTCTCGGGCCAAGGGACTTTTCGCGATCGCTATGACGAATGGTTGGTGCAATCCGGCTTGCCGTTGCCCGAAGATAACTACAAAGGCATGCGGGCGCGCACGGCCGGAGGTGGCTTCTCGCTGCAGCAGGTTCCCAAACCGATCTCTTTGGCAGGCACGGTCTTTGTCGATGCTAACGAAGATTTGATTCTGCAAGCCAGTGAAAAGCGTTTGGCCGGAGTGAAGCTGGACCTGTACCAACTGGAGAACGGCAAGTATGTCTCTACTGGGCATTCGACTACCACCGACAGCCAAGGGCGGTACAAATTCGGAACCGAACTCGGCCTGATGCCAGGTACCTACCAGGTGCGCGAACACCAGCCCACCGGTTACTACAGCGTGGGAGCTTCACCGGGCAAGCTCAACAATGGCACCGCCGCCGGTAGCATCCAAGTGGGCAACCCCGATGTGCTGACCCAAGTGGAAATTCTTCTGGGCGATCAGCATGCCAGCGAGTTGAACTTCGCGGAGAATCTGCCAGCCTCCATCAGCGGTCACACTTGCGTCGTGCTGTCAGGCTTCGATTGCTTCAGCAGCTCTTCCGAGAAAGCGCCTCTGTCAGGAGTGCTCATCGAACTGCGCGATGCCAGCGGGAATGTCATATCCACGCAAACCACCGGAGCCGACGGCAAGTACTCCTTCACCAATCTGCGCGCTGGCGTCTATTCGCTGACCGAGACTACACCCGGTCACTTGCTCGAGGGAGATGCCAAAGTCGGCTCGGCTGGCGGGAATAAGGTCAATGGTAGCCTGATCACACAAATCATCATCGGCGGCGGTATGGCCGCGTCCGATTACGATTTCTGTGAGCTCACCCCCAGCGATCTGACTGGTCATGTATTCTACGATCAAAACAACAACGGGCGGCGCGATACCGGCGAGCGACCGCTCAGCAATGTGCTTGTCACCCTATGGGACGACGCGGGTGCCAAAGTCGCCGAGACGCGGACCAATGCGCAAGGCTATTACCAGTTCAATGGGTTGCGACCAGGCACCTACCGCGTTACGGAGCGAACTCCCAGCGAATACCTACCAGGCCGCGCGGCCGTGGGGACGATCAATGGCAAAACCGTCGGCCGCAACGACGCTTCGGGCGATGTCATTTCGCAGATCGTCATGCCAGCCGGATCCAAAGCCGTCGATTATGACTTCGGTGAAATCCTGCCCGGTAGTATCTCGGGACACGTTATGGCCGATACCAATGGCAATTGCATCATCGATGCCATCGGCGATCGTCCGCTGGCGGGCGTGACCATAGAACTGCTCAGCCCCACCGGTGCGGTGTTGCAGACGACCGTTACCGACGCCTCGGGAAATTATAAGTTCGCGGATCTGCTGCCCGGCCAATACACGATTCGCGAAGTGCAACCGACGGGCTACTTCCATGGCGACCAACACGTCGGCAGCGGCGGTGGCGATGCATCCGTAGCCGACTTGATCAAGTCGATCTATGTCACTCCCGGTTCGGCGCTGATCGATTACAACTTCTGCGAAATACCTCCCGGTTCCATTCAAGGGACTGTCTTCGTCGACAACAATCAGAATTGCACCTTCGAAACCGGGGAGGCACCGATTGCGAACGTGACGATCACGTTGCTGGACGAATCGGGCCGCATTGTCGCTACGACGCAAACCGATGCCAACGGTCGCTATCAATTTATCGGCTTGGAGCCGGGCAAGTACACCGTGCGTGAATCGCAACCGGCCGGCTATTTGCAAGGCGGCCAACGGGCTGGCACGGGCGGCGGCGACACTTCGATCCCAGACGTCATTTCAGCCATCAATCTGGGCGCGGGCGTCGCGCTAGTCGACTATAACTTCTGCGAAATCACACCTGGATCGATTGTGGGGACCGTCTTCGCCGATCTGAATGACAACTGCGAATTCGACGTGGGCGAACCACCGCTGGCAGGTGTCACGATGACACTAGTGGACGAATCGGGCGCCGTGCTGGCGACCACCTTGACCGATGCAGCGGGCAAGTACAGCTTTGCAAACTTGCGGCCGGGCAAATACACGATCCGCGAGACTCAACCGCAGGGATACTTCCAAGGTACACAGAAGGCGGGCTCCGGCGGTGGTGACGCCAGCGTGCAAGACATCATCTCAGATATCTCGTTGAACCCAGGCGGGCAACTGGTCGACTACGACTTCTGCGAAAAGCTGCCGGGTTCGATCGCCGGGATAGTCTTCGCTGACCTCGACTACAACGCTCTACTAGACAGCACCGAATATACGCTGGCTGGAGTGAAGGTAGAGCTACTGGACGCCAACGGAAGCGTGCTAGCTTCGACGCTGACCGACAGCAACGGGAAATACAGCTTTGCCAATCTACGCCCGGGGCAATACTCAGTTCGCGAGACCCAGCCGGTGGGTTACTTTCAGGGTGGTCAAGTAGCGCCCAAGACCGGTGGTGATGCCGGCCAGGATGATTTGATCAGCAAGATCCGTGTGGGTTCTGGTAAGGATATTGTGGAGGCCAACTTTTATGAAGTGCCGCCAGCCGAGATATCTGGCTATGTCTTCCAAGACGGCAGCGTGATCATTACCGCGACAGGCGAGCTGCCCGAAGACCTGCGCACGATTCGCGACGGTCAACGCAAGGCTACCGACACACCCATCGCAAACGTCGTGCTTGAACTGCGCGCTCTGACGGGCTTGCCGCTCGATAGTTCCCGCGCACTGCCTGGGACATACCTAGGTGAGCACATCACAGTTCGCACCGATGCCAACGGCCACTTCGTCTTTGGCGGCTTGCGTCCAGGGACCTACCACGTCTATCAACAGCAACCTGAAGGCTATCTCGACGGTTTGGACACACCCGGCACGACAACTGGATTTGCAGTCAATCCGGGCAATACCGTTCCGGAAGCTATTATGGGCTTGTTGCAGTTGTCCAATCCACTGGCGAATCCAGGCACCGACGCGATTCTGGCGATTAGCGTGCAAGCTGGCGAGCGTTCGCGCGAGAATAACTTTAGCGAAGTCCGCGTCAAGCACGAGACGCCTGTGCCACCGATCCCAGTCAATCCTCCTTTACTGGAGAAGGTCTACGAAACGCCTCCGCTGTATGAACCACAAGCCCCTATCTTTGCTTCACCGATTGTCTGGCAACCACTGCCTCTGCTAGTTGGTTACGGCCATCAGCAATTGCCCACGTGGCACTTGAGCGTCATCAATGCTGGTCATCCGCGTGGAATCCACAACGGTCAACGAGTAGAAGAGGCCAAGGTTGCCGAGCAAGCAGATCGACTGAACGTCTACGCTTGGTCGGTGCGCGGACTGAAAGAGTCCACTTGGCACATCGTTAGTACCAATCCGCGCATTCATCCGTCGCAGCAGCAGATGGTGTTTGATCTACCGGGTGCTGAAGTATTGACCGGTGACTTCAATGGCGACGGTTACGACC
>CAKQNH010000257.1 GCA_934255105.1 uncultured Pirellulaceae bacterium | reverse complement strand
CCAGCACCGACGATCGAAACCGTAAGGCAACATATCGCGTGGTCGTATGCCAACCTGGCTCGTACACATGCTGCGCTTGACGTCGGTGCAACTCAGTATTCGCGGATACACCACATGATCCGCGCAAGGCTTTTCAAGGGGCTCTCTTCAAACACGATGCAGATGCGCACGCTCTACGACGATGAAAAGGTGAAAATCAACTATCCACAAGCCTGCTGTTACTGTGGAGTGACATACCCCTTAAGCATCGATCACTTGATTCCCAAGATGAAGGGTGGCGGCGACTATTCCGACAATCTCGTGTGGGCCTGTGGACCTTGTAACAGTTCCAAGCGAGATCGCGATCTACTTGAATGGTGTCAGGGTAAAAACACCTTTCCGTCCATACTGCTGCTGCGTCGATACATCAAGCTCGTCGCCCGTCACTGTGAAATGCATGGGCTGCTTGACACCCCGTTGGCGGATATCGCCTCTCGTCACCTTCCGTTTGCGATCGAGTTGCTTCCGTATACGTTCCCGGACCTGAGTTCAGTCGTACTCTGGGTGCCAATCCGACAGCCAGAATCTTCGAATTCAACTCCAGATTGTTGACAGCGAATACCCCTATGAGCGAACGCTCACCCCATCTTTTTCGGTTACTCCGCCACTTTTTGGGCGACGCCACTCGAGCGGTGTGGCTTTAATGGTGAGAGTCTTGCGTTGATCACGAATGGGTACTTAACGTCCCGTACTAGGTGGAAGCCGAGCTGGTAATGAGTAAAAGCGAAGGCAAGTCGCAATAATACTAAAGGAGCTTCGCGCTGCACGGGAACGGCTGTGTACCGTTCGGACGCGGAGGGAGGTGTCAACGCGTTCATCGAGAACCAAGCCAAAGAACCGGGCGAAGCACTGCTGACACTGGTCCAGTTCGATACCGAATACGAGTTCCTGCACAAGGGGGTGCCGATCGGGGAGGCGCCCAAGTATGAGCTCGTCCCTCGCGGCGCGACGGCCTTGCTGGACGCCGTGGGACGCGCAATCAATGAAACCGGCGAGCGTCTGAGCAAGATGAACGAGGCGGACCGGCCTGGCTTGGTAGTCTTCGTGGTGATGACGGATGGACTGGAGAATTCGAGCCAGGAATTCTCAAAGCCGCGCATCAAAGAAATGATCCAGCACCAACAAAACGTGTTCGGTTGGCAGTTTACCTTCCTGGGAGCCGATCAGGATGCGTTTGCCGAAGCCAGCGCCATGGGGATGGACGCCGCTGGTGCGGCTAACTTTTCGAAGGATAAAATTGCTGCTGCGTATGGCCACACCGGCGCAAAAGTGGCCAGGATGCGAAGGCAACGCAGTCAGGGTGAAACCGTCGTCAATGAGTTTACGCCCGAAGAGCGCCAAGACATGAATTGATAAGTCTCCATTGTCAGAAGTAAAGAGCCAGTGGGGCGTGGTAACGCGGCACAATAGTCAACTGCTTCGGTCTGCCGTAACTCGTGGTACTCGTTACGAGCCTACAACCGAGCACCTGGAGCATTCTTGGCTGCGACTTGCGCACAAACCAAAATCCCAGTTGCGTTTCGCCCAACATCGCTCGCGAACGGGCCTATCTCCTCGTCGTGCCTTCCTAGTCAATGAACAAGTTTTGCAAGGATACCTTCATCGTATTGCGGTGAATCGACAGAACTTTTTCGATCGATCCATCGGCCTCGCGCTGATAGCCGCCGGCTAGGTTCCAAGCAACTGGAATCTGATATTTACGCATTTGAGTAAAAACAAACTGATCCCGCTCCAGTAATTCACTGTCGTTCAACAAACCGCCCAAGGGATCATCGCGATGAGCGTCCGCACCTGCCTGATAAAGTACCACTGAGACTTCGTGGTCCAGCAGATTCTGCAAAGAGTCCTCAAGCCAGTCAAAGTAGCCGGAAACGGATTTGATCCAAAGCAGGCCGGAGGAGCAATGGTGGATTTGTTGGCTCAGCCCAAGCCGCTCAATAATCTGCTCAGTGCCATCGCCTGGGTGCCAGTCGCAGTCAAGGATGCCAACACTTTCAACACCCGGCAAGTCGAGGACTTTACGCGACGCGACGATCAAGCCATTAAAGGTGCAAAATCCGTGGTTGGTGTCGTAGCCGGCGTGGTGAAAGCCGCTCGAAGGCGAGCAAGCGGTCGTGCCGTTCGTCACAGCGTGTATGGCTGCGGCTGCCATAGAGCCCACCGTCCAGCGTGTAGATTCCGCCACGGCCAAGTCGTAGTTGTGGTGCCCGTTGGCAATGTTCCCAGCGAAGATGTCACGAATGTAGTCTGGACAGTGTGCCAGTTCGAGGTCCGCGTTGCTGGCTGGCTCGAAACTGGCGACTTCGATCAAGTGGTGCTCCAGCCAATCCGCCACGACCGCGGACGGTTTTTCACCCGACGGCGAATAGCTGCCGCTCGGGGCAGACATGCGAGGATCGAAAAAGGTAGTTATCCGTTGCTTCAAAATTTTCCTCGCATCACGACAGTTCCTGCCTCTGCTCGCTTCATAGGTCGCCATGCAGAGGCGGCATGGGAAACGCTAGTTCGTCCATACGAACTTCGTGTCATCGATCTCGGACTCGCCGTCCCATTTGTAGGCACACAAAAACCCACCCTTGGCGACACTATAGTCGAGACAAGCGACGTTTAGGGCGAGACGACTGGGGCTGTTTGCGCTGAGCCAATAATGGCCACAGAATACCGGCGGTGCGTCAACCGGGTAGGGAGTCGCAGCCGCAAGAACTTCGGCAGTTAATGGGATAGAGCACTCGATCGAATCGCTTTGAAGGGCATACTCTTGGTAGCTGGCGCCTGGCTCCGCGAACCAACGCGTGCGAATCGCAGTGCGTCGATGCCCGTCTTTATCCACGAAGCTGTAACCGCTCGGCAGCTTGGCCTCCTTGCCTTTGAGCACGATCTCCACGGCTTCGAATAGGCTCGTTCCGTGCGAGCACGCGTCCGCCAAAAAACGTGCATCGAAGCCGTAACACAGTCGACTTGATTGCTCGATGATGGCCAATTGATGATCGTCCCAGCAGGCATGCACGACTCGGCAAACATTGCCGCTACCATGGCGAACCTCCAGTTGCATTGGCAACCGTCGGAACCATTCCAAGGCGTCGGCCAATTCGCCGTCTTTCAGTTGATTTAACGTAGCGACGTGTTGGCGAATGTTTTTCGATGTTCGGGGGCGCAAGCTCTGGTCGGGTCGATTTGGAAGCGTCGTGTGGAAGGCCAGGGCATTGAATTCGTGATTCCCCATAACTGCCAGGGCCTGCCCCGACTCGACCATCGAGCGGGCTATATCAATTACTTCACGAATCTTGGGACCGCGATCAATGAAGTCGCCCAGAAAGATGACCTTGCGATCGCTGTGAGTAAATACGCCATCAGCCTGCTGGTAGCCCAACTTGGCAAGCAAATTCCGCAGGGCATCGGCGTGGCCGTGGATATCCCCGATTAAATCGTAGCCAGGAAGTTTGTTCAACTTGGTCAATCTTTCAGTTATGTGTTGAGCCATCGGCGCTTGGCACCCTGAACTACGATATGCGTATGCATAGACGACGCCGGCGTTGGCAGCACATGCAAATGCAGCGACGTATCCACAGGTGCTCCCCTTCGCTTAGTGCTTTACCAATCGGAATTGCCACTTGTTATACTGACCTCCTTTGAGACTTCCAACCTCACCAAGGAGACTGACCAATGTTGACGAAAGTGCTGAGGTTGACTGGAGTCGTGTGTGCGATGGCTGTGTCCACTGCGACGGTGCCTATTGAGGCAAAGGAGCTTGGCCAAGAATCGGTTGCTTTGTACGTCTCTAAGTTGGGCGACAACTCCGATGGAAGCTCATGGAAGAAGGCATTCACTACTATTCAGAGAGCACTCGAAGCTGTGCCGAACGACCGGGGTGGACATCGTGTCATCTTGCGGCCTGACACCTACGTCGAGGCCAATCTCGCCCCAGCTCATAAAGTTTCAGCGGGCGCCTACAACACTTTGATCGGCGATTTCGACGGCAGCCTCGGCTCTGGTGCCAAAGGCTGGGCCTTGGTGGATAGCGGAGATCCGGAAACGGGCTTCAAGAGCTGGGATTGGTGGAGCTCAATCCGCGCATCGGATAAAAACTGGCACGGTGGCAACAACCAGGAAACGTTCTCCAGCATCATCTGGGACCGATGGGCAATCCGTAATTTATATGTCACTGGTGGCGACGCCGGCCTGTTTTGGGACCTCACGAACAAGAGCGGCGAAGGCTTCACCGTAGTGGTCGAGGATTGTGTGGGTATTGGTAGGGCATTCGGTGCCGGCGTTGTTTATCCAACAGTGCGTCCAGGTGAGCCGAGTGTTTTTCGACGCTGCTATTTCCTGGCATTGGACTGGAACGGGGATACGGCGGCTGTACTGCTGGGTGGTTCAGAGAAAACCATGCCTGCACATCCACACGCCGTCTTTGAGAATTGCACGCTGGTCCATCCAGACAATGCCGTCGCCATTTCCTATGCCAGCCATTGCGCCCGCGCCAAATTCAGCAACTGCCGCATGATCGTACTGAATTTCACGCAACCAGAAATGGGTGGAAATTCAACTGGGATCCTGTGCACCGAAGGGCACGCTCCTACCGGACGATTGCATGTCGACCTGGAAGATTGTGTTCTGGCAGGCTACAGCCTTTTTACGCCCGGCGTTGCCTCCGATGCGTTAAGTTACACAACGCAGGGTAAGGTTCAGGCATATGTGCAGTTCAAGCAGTCTGTACCCAGTGAGTTCGAGCGTCTTACACGCTGGCCTGCTGATCTATTTTCGCAGATGGCTCCACCGCGAAGTTCAGGGCAGCCCGGGTTCACCAAATAGAATAATAGTGGAGCATCCTTAAGTTTGTCGAACACCGCAGTAACAGACCAGCGATGAAGTTCACTGAAGCAGATATGGCATTTCACTAAACGCAACATCTGCGTCTAGTTGCCGAGTTGGCGGATGCGCACAATCGCTCGTCGTTGCCCGAAGCCCCCAGCTCTCAAGCGGCGTTAAATGATTTGCTTGTCCGCGTAAGGCTTGCCACATAGGCAGACAATTCACGGCTTTTTGTGCTACGATCATACGTGCATTTACCGCCCGCCAAAATGGAGAGGCCTTTTGTGATCAGTGAGCTTGGAAATCTAATGTACGGCTCTGCGGAGAACCTGAATGACTGAACAAAAGGACGAAACACAGAGCGGCGAAACAGGCCGTCCAGCCTGCCCAGTTTGTGGCGGATCGTTGATTGAGATCCGCGCCAAACTACAATGCTCCCGCTGTCACACGATTTGCGAAACTTGCTGCGAAGGTGGCCGAGGATAGTCTGCTTCCCGCGCTACGACGCTTGCAGCAGCGACAGAGGCTGAGCGACCGTCTCCGAATTTGGCGACTGAAGCTGTTTCTGGTTCAACTCGCCACGCAGAATCTTGACATCCCAAACTGCACTCGAAGCATGCCAGACAGTTGGCGATTCCGAGGGGGGTGGTTGCCTATCAGGCCACCCTTCAGTTCTTGGAGATGGCAGAAGGAACGTTGAACGGTGTTGCCGAAGACGTAGCGAAGGCTCAGTCGCTTTCAGATCAAGGCAGATACAAGGAAAGCATCGCCAACGGTTAGGACCATTGCGATGGTCTGCATGGCGCATAAGCCAGCCATGCACTCTACGATAGATACATTCTTGAGTGTCTGTCTGCCGGTTGGCAAATCCCTCCACTTTTGCGACCGAGGTGGCTTGCAGCTATGGGACACATCTGGATTGACCGGGGCCATAAGGGCAGGTTGCCGTTCTAGACCGGAGGGGACTTAAGGCTTGTGGCACTAACGCGAGGGCTCTGAAGGTGTAAACTAAGCATTCGAGACTTCGGCAACGATAGTAGTTCTTCTCAGGTTACGGACGGATATCGCGTATGACGAATCAAGCCGACGTGCGCTCGCTGAGCCGCATCGAAGAGTTCCATCAGCAAGCAGACGCGTTTCGCATGGGACTGCTCAAAGAACTCGAGTGCTTGATGCTGGAGCTGCGGCGTTTGACGAACTGGATTGAACAAGACGCGATCGGCTACTGGGCCGACCAGTCGGTAAGGGCGGAGCGGCATTGGGCTGAGTGCCGCGATAACCTCATGCGTTGTCAGTCCTATGTCCGAGCCAATGAACAGCGGCCATGCACCGACGAGAAGAAGCGCTTGCGCCAGGCCGAACAGCGACTGGAACTGTGCCAGCAGAAACTGCGGATCAGCCAGGCTGCCCTGAGCTTCTGGCAAAGCGAGCTCAGCAAACAATCGTCGCACATCATGCGCTGCCAAGATCTAGCCGAAACCAACCTGCGCGTCGCTTGCCAACACCTGCGCGGGCAGATCGAACGACTCCAGCTCTATACTCAACTCCGCGCCTCTCCGCCAGCCTCTGAATCCGCCACGTCTACCAAGGCCACCACACCTTCTGAGCCCACCACACCTTCTAAGCCCACCAGTTCGGAGCAATAGCCATGCGACGCATCAGTCACGATTTGCCCGGGATCGCTCAACGCATCGCCAAGTTGCGGGACGAGCTCTCGCTAAATATGGAACAGACTCAGCAAGTGTGGCGCGATGAAAAATCGCGGCAGTTCTTCCAGCAGCACCTTTCTGAAGTCGCACCTACGCTCAGCGGGCTCATTGCTTCTCTCACGCGGAGCATCGAGCAATTTGAAGACATCGCCAAAAAGGTTGCCGAGCCCGACGCCTGAGGTAACTGCAGAGATGTAGGTTGGAAAGATGTAGGTTGCGCTTGGCCCTCTCCCTCGCTTAGGCTCGACC
>CAKQNH010000256.1 GCA_934255105.1 uncultured Pirellulaceae bacterium | reverse complement strand
ATGACTAATGACTAATGACTAATGACTAATGACTAATGACTAATGACTAATGACTAATGACTAATGACTAATGACTAATGACTAGTCGAACGCACCGCTAGTGACTCAGATCTCGCGGTTCAGAACACACCTACCACTTCGCCGCTATTTCTGCTCCCAAGCGATTGCCACACCAAGGCATCGACGGTGTTGCCAACGAACTGAACGTGTCCGTCGCAGCATAGGGTATTTACTCCGCTGGGGTGTCGGCTTCGCGCGGCAACATTCAGCGACAGGCGATCCCACCAGAAATTCGTACGCGTGCTGTGGGGTAATCCACCGCGACAATCGATGTCGCGGTCATTTGGGGGACGCATGTGGTTGTACATGGAGTGGCCTGGTGCGCCGTATAGCCAACGGCTGCCGCGTGTCTGTTGCAGCAAGAGGCCCGCTTGATGGCACTGGCTCGCGTAGTCGGTAAGTTCCGGTCCGTTCGTGGCGTTGTCGTTTCCAACCGTGAGCACGAAGCCATTGGTCCGGCTCGCTCCATCCCAGGTGCTGGGGCCACCTTCGGCCTTGATCGTCTCACTGATGCAAACGGTGCTGCTTGTGCCATCGGTGATCTCTGCCAACCGAAGCCACGAATTCTCAAAGAACACACCGGTCACGGGAACGCCGCTAGGATTTCGAGGCGATAACGGGTAGGTTGTGCCAGTGTTGAGCGGATAATTGTGGACCGCGCTGTTCACGATCACGCCATTGACAGTGTTGGACTGAAGCACTCGACTCGAATCACTGGGGCAGAGAAAGAACGGGATGGTCTGACTCAAGGGGATGCCGTTCGCCGCGGGATCATCGGGATTCGCATTGAAGTTGATTTGGTCGTACAGGGGCGTCGCTTCCAAGAACGGAAGCAGATGCGCATATGCCGAAAAACAGCGTCCTTGTCCGTCGCTCATGGTCCGCATCCGCCCGGCGGGGAAACAACGGTGCGTGCTGTGATAGTTGTGCATGGCCAGCCCGATCTGCTTGAGATGGTTCTGGCACTGCATTCGCCGCGCTGCCTCCCGCGCCGATTGCACTGCTGGTAGCAGCAGTGCCACGACTATGCCGATAATGGCAATGACCACCAACAATTCGACCAGGGTCATTCCCCGACGAGAAATAGCCGTCAACATGCCACGCACCTTCCATCGTCATTCTCAGGATCGTAACTTGCGATGGCAGTATAATGACACTCGACCCCGCTGCCAACTGGGATCTCGACACAGCTATCTGCGCATGCTGACCACCTGCATCAATTGTCACGCCCATTGCTCTTCTTGCATCTGTCACTGCCATCAGTTGTCGAAGAAAGAAGAAAGTTGTAACGCGTGTGATTTTTTGCGATCCGCGCTCATATGGTGTAAAATTCACAGTGGCGTTGACTAGCAGAGCATATCTAAACGGAGCAATTCAACGTCAGCACGGCATTGCCATCGGGCACTCTGACGCTCGCAGAGTTTCTTGCGCTCCCCGCGGATGGAGAAGTCGACCTCTACCTCGTGCCAATTTGCAGGCTAAGCACCCACGGTCAACGCGCGAAGGATTGCCGCCTCATTCTCTCCCGCTACTTCCCTGCCGGATGCGATTTTGATTAGGATGGAGTACTCGACATTTTGCTCCACCTCTATCCCACCAAAGATGCTTTAGCATGAACCGCTGTTTTACTAAGGGTGCTGGGCTCGCAATCTGCACCCTATGTTGGATCGTCTGCGCGCTGGCGACTGCGCTGGTTCAGGCTGAGGAGCCAGACACGGCCCCCGACGTTGGGGTCCGCTTCCAGCCGCCAGTGAGCGTGTTTCTGAAGGATGCTCATGTGGTGGTGAGCGCCGACAAGGAACTCGCAACGGCTAGTCTGCTCATCGGTCATGGGAAGATCTTGGCCGTCGGAGATAAACTTGTTCCCCCCAGCGGTGCCCAAGTTATCGACTGTCAAGGCAAATACCTCTATCCCGCTTTCGTCGATCCCCTGGTGGAGTTCGACGCCAAACAGAACGCCTCACCGACCAGTTACTGGAATGGCAATGTGACTCCCGAGCGACGCATGGCTGAGTCATTGCAGATCGATAAGTCCAAACTCGAAAGCTTGCGCAAGGCTGGGGTGGGAATGGTGTTGGCCGCCCCGAACAGTGGAATCATCAAAGGTCAAAGCTGCGTGCTCTCGACCGCCGACGCGCCCATGAACGAAGTATTGCATCGGTCCGATGTGTTTCAACACATTCGACTCTATCCGAATCGCGGCAACTCGGAACGATACCCCACGAGCCCCATGGGGGCCGTGGCACTGGCGCGTCAAGCGTTCCTAGACGCCGATTGGTATCAACGCGCGCAACAGGCTGCTGCGGCCAACGAGCTTTTGCCACGTCCCGATACGAGCGCTGCGCTGCAAGCCCTGGAGCCCGCCATTCGAGCTCGGCAAACTGTTGTGACCGACGGTACGAATGAGTTGTATGCGTTGCGTGGTGATCGGCTTGCGCGAGAATTCATGCTGAAGCTGATCATTCGTGGCTCAGGACGCGAATACCGACAACTCGCGGCGTTGGCTGCAACCGGTCGCACCTTCATCATTCCTGTCAATTTTCCAGACGCTCCCAAGATGAACACGGAAGGTGACATGCTTGATACCACGTTGCAGACGCTGATGCACTGGCGTTTGGCTCCAGAAAATCCTGCGCGGTTGGAGCAGGCGGAGGTCGACTTTGTGCTTACCACCGACGGACTCGCCAAACCAACTGAGCTGCTCAGTAAGCTACGCTCGGCCATCACCGCCGGACTGAGCGAGCACAAAGCCCTGTCGGCACTCACCTCCGAACCGGCTCAACTGCTGGGTGTCGAGCCGTTGGTGGGCACTCTGGAAGTGGGTAAACTGGCCAACATCCTTGTAACAGACGGCCCACTCTTCGCCAAAGGGACCAACATCGAAGAGACCTGGGTTCAAGGAAGGCGGGACCGCTGGAAAGCCGAGTTGGCGGTCGATCCACGCAGCGAGTGGAGTCTGCGCAACACGGCTGACTCAGTCGAGTTGCAACTTGAGATCTCCGGTAAGGCCGATAAGCTGAGCGCAAAAATAGGTCTCCCTAGCGCGTTCGCCGACGCGCAGGGGGAAAAGGCAGCCCCAGTAGATCATGCCGAGTCGAGCAGTGAAAAAGCTTCCACGAAAAAGCAAGCCGATCCAACCCGCGAAAAGCCGATTGAAGTCAAAGAACTGACCAGCAATGGCTTGCAATTGACGGGAACCTTCAATGCTCAGAAATTGGATGGAAAACCGAGCGGATGGGCGTGGTTGTCGATCGTGCTATTGCAAGACGAAGGGAAACCGCTCGCCATGGATGTTAACGTCCGCTGGTCCGACGGTTCGCAGACACGCTACCACGCCACACGCGCCGGCCAGTCAACGACAGACGAACCGCAGTCTAGCGAGTCCACCGAGAGCGGTGCAACGAAAGTCAGTGAGGATGATCAGACCAGCGCCGAGCGCCCACCGGCCCCCAAGCCGAAAGGGAGTACCAACGAAATTAAACCTGAGGCTTCCAGTGTGGATGCGACGCAGTCAGTGGCCTGCGAGGTTAACTATCCATTGGGAGCTTTGGGACGGACCGCCCCACCCGAGCAACCAGATGTATTGCTCATCAAGAACGCTACTATCTGGACCTGCGATGAAGCTGGTATTCTCGAACACGCGGACATTTTGGTGCGTCGCGGAATTATCGCGCAGGTTGGCCAGGACCTGGCATCCGTCGAGGGGGCTCAAGTTATAGATGCCTCGGGGATGCATGTCTCCCCTGGGATTATCGATTGCCACTCGCACATGGCCACCGATGGCGGTGTCAATGAATCGGGACAGACCATTACAGCCGAGGTCCGCATCGGCGACTTCATCGATTCCAATGACATTACCATCTATCGTCAGTTAGCCGGTGGAGTCACGACCGCCAATATATTGCATGGATCCGCTAATCCAATTGGTGGTCAGAGTCAAGTCATCAAGTTGCGTTGGGGAAGTCTGGACGAAGATTTGAAAATGAGCGAAGCGCCCGCTGGAATCAAATTCGCGCTAGGCGAAAATGTTAAACAGAGCAACAGCCAGGCCAGTTCCCGCTATCCGCAATCGCGGATGGGAGTCGAGCAATTGATGCGAGATCGATTGGAAGCCGCACGCGATTATCGCCAGCAATGGCAGCTCCCAGGCCGTCACGCCAACTCGCTCCCTCCACGCCGCGACTTGGAGTTGGAAGCGCTGGTCGAAGTTCTTGAAGGCCATCGCTGGATCCACTGCCATAGCTATCGACAAGATGAAATTCTGATGATGCTCCGTCTACTCGACGACTACGATATCACTATCGGATCGTTGCAGCACATCCTAGAGGGATATAAAGTAGCCGATGCCATGGCTGAGCATGGTGCTACCGGGTCGACCTTTTCTGATTGGTGGACCTACAAAATCGAAGTCCTTGACGCTATTCCCTACAATGGTGCAGTGATGCATCGCGCGGGCGTGGTCGTGTCGTTCAACTCCGATGACGCCGAGTTGGCCAGACACCTCAATCATGAGGCGGCCAAGGCGATCAAATATGGTGGCGTCGAGCCGAGCGAGGCCCTGAAGTTTGTTACTTTGAATCCAGCCAAGCAACTGCGTATCGACCGCTGGGTCGGGTCGATCACCGTCGGCAAGCAAGCCGACTTTGTCATTTGGAATCGTTCGCCGCTCTCCACGCTTTCCGCCTGTATGCAGACTTGGATCGACGGTCGCAAGTATTTCGATCGCGAGCAAGACCAAATCCACCGCGAGCGAGACGAACAGCTCCGATTGAAGCTCATTCAACTAGCCACCGCCCAGCCAGGGGACAAGGAGACGAGCGCCGACGACAAGGACCCTTCGCAATGGTGGGTCCGCTACGATGAGTTTTGCCATCATGGCCACGAGGACGGTGCGGAGGAGTCGCGGAATGAAGGAGCCGAGGAGTGAAGGAGCCGAGGAGTGAAGGGATGAGGGAATGAAGCAGTGTGCTGAATAACTTAAATGTCAGTGCACTCGTCGACGAGATTCCAGCCAGTTGGCTGGAATCGATTTGCGATTTGCGATTTGAGACCTGAGACGTGAGACGTGAGACCTGAGACCTGCAATCTGCAATCTGAGAACTGAGAACTAATGGATGCCACGATGTCCTATCGACTACTGATGCGGCCGCGACTACTCCTGCTTCTGCTTGCCTGTTGCGTCCCCTCCCCTTCGCTCGGCCATGATTTTGTCCCAGGGGCTGCACAGGGTAAGCCAATTGCGATTGTAGGGGCCACGCTCCACACGGTCAGCGGAAACGATTTGTTGGACGCGACGCTCTTGTTTGAGGCAGGCAAGATTACGCACGTCGGACCGGGAGCCACATTGCCCAGCGATACCGAGGTCATTCAGGCTGCTGGCAAGCACGTCTACCCAGGGTTGATCGAGGCTAATTCCGATTTGGGCTTGGTTGAAATCAACTCGATTCGAGCCACGATCGACTCGCGCGAGACAGGTTCGTTCAATCCGAACGTCCATGCTGTGGTGGCTTTCAATCCCGATAGCGAACTGATTCCCGTGGGCCGCGCCAATGGCATACTGACCGCCTTGTCGGCTCCCACCGGTGGTTTGATCTCTGGTCGCTCGTCGCTGATGAACCTGGATGGGTGGTCGCGCGATGACATGACGCTCAAGTCCGAGGTGGCCATGCACGTGCGTTGGCCGCGCAGCAAAGAAGACCTCCGGCAATTGACGGAGTTCTTCGAGCAGGCGCAGCGTTATGCGGCGGCAATCTCCAATCCGCAGGCTGACCCCACTCAACCCCGCGACCTGCGCCTGGAATCACTCGCCCCTGCGCTCAAGCAAGAGACGCCGGTTGTCGTGGCTGTCGATGAGTTAGACGCGATCCGCAGCGCAATCGCCTTCAAGCGCCGTTTCGGCTTGCGGCTGATTATCGCTGGTGGGGCGGATGCCTGCCGCTGTGCGGAGCTCTTGAAGCGTGAGCGCGTTCCGGTAATTGTCACTGCGGTCTATAGCAATCCGCGCCGTCGTCACAGTCCGTACGACGAAGCCTATACGCTCCCCAAGCGTCTCCACGAAGCGGGGATTGCATTTTGCATTTCGGCTGGCGGACGTTTTGGTGCCAGCGGCATTCGCAATCTACCGTACAACGCCGCCACTGCGGCCGCCTACGGTCTCCCGCAGCGCGAGGCACTGCGCGCGATCACGTTGAGTCCCGCTGAGATACTGGGAGTCAGCGATCGAATCGGGGCGTTGCAAGTCGGCATGGATGCGACGGTGTTCATTGCCGATGGCGATATTCTCGAAACCCCCACGCAGCTCGTAGCGGCCTTTATTCAAGGCCGTCGGGTCGATCTGCGCAGTCGGCATACGCAGCTCTATGAAAAGTATTCAGAAAAGTATCAGCGGGCTAACGAATGAGTTGCCGGACGGGATCGAGAACAGTACGACCTGCATGCTGTACAACCATCTGCGACGCGAAGCGAAGTCCAAGCTATTCTTCTCGCCGTACATGCGGTTACAGAACAGTCTGCACATGGCCATTATATGAGACTACTGCCATCCATTGCGTTCTTTTAGATCGGTTGGCATCGGCATCTGGTTTATGTGGAATTCGCGTTTGCTGACGCATGGGCTAAACATTCGTATTTTACCGCGCCCGATATGCGGACTGGCGCGATTTTGCGTAAGCAGGCGCTGGAGTCTAGGCTTTAGCCGATCCGCGCTGGAGTCTAGGCTTTAGCCGATCTTGAGTTGCGCGTGCATCGGCT
>CAKQNH010000255.1 GCA_934255105.1 uncultured Pirellulaceae bacterium | reverse complement strand
CGGAGGAAGGCCTTGCAGGCTTACTACGCCAGTATCAGCTTCATGGATGCTCAAGTTGGAAGTGTGATTGATACCCTGGATCGATTGGGACTCGCAGAAAATACGATCATCGTCTTCACCAGCGACCACGGCTATCACACAGGCGAACACGGGCTCTGGCAAAAGCAAAGTTTGTTTGAAGAAAGCGCGAGAGTTCCGCTGTTGATCGTCGCGCCCGGTGTGGGCACAAAAGGACGAATTGCCAAATCGCCAGTCTCGCTGGTTGACGTTTTCCCGACGCTTGCCGAGCTTTGCGGTGTTGAAACGCAGGATAACCTCCAAGGTCAAAGTTTGGTACCCATGTTGAAGGATCCGGATTTTGTTGGACGCGGCTGGGCAATCACCCAAGTGGTTCGAAACGCCGGCGGCGGTGGAAAGAAGCGCGCCGCAGCAAACAAAGACGCGGAGGCGGATAGAAATAGCTTCTTTGGCTACAGTCTCCGAACGCCCAAATGGCGTTTCACGCTGTGGGATGGTGGCCAGCGAGGTCGGGAATTGTACGACCATGACACCGATCCAAAAGAACTGACCAACCTAGCTGAGAAACCCGAGTTCGCCGATACCGTCAAGCAACTGACAACGCAATTGTCGGCAGCAACGAAGACGACGTTTCCAGCGTCGGGAAAAACGCCTGAGCTGAAAGCCGGACTATGGGCCCCCAATTTAACGGATCCCTAGAGGGGCAGTGCATGCTTCGTTAGCCGCATCGGCTTGCTTTTGGGACGTGAGCACCAATGGTGTCGGAACGCGTGGACGAATCATTTGAATAACCGATTCGCAAGTGTTAGAGCCAGTCACCTGTAACAGATGAGCCAGCGGTGAAGGCAGAGGAAAATACACGTTCATCGGATACGAGTCACAGTCGAGGGTCAACGGGCTCGCTTTCCAAGGCTAGGACACCGAATACACATTCATGGACTCGGCGCAGCAGTTCCCTGCGAACGAAACGCTCCAGCGCCTCGATGCCGAGTGCGAACTCGCGGATGGCGAGTGATCGCTTTCGGCCGAGGTGACGATGGCGGAGGCGCTGCAAGTTTTTTTCCGTGTCGTAGTCTGGGCCGTAGATGATGCGCAGGTATTCACGGCCTCGGCATTTTTTGGCAGGCTGCGTCAGTCCCTTCTTGCCTTGGGTGATGAAATCGAGCGGCTTAACCACCATTCCTTCACCGCCTCGCTGCGTCAGATCGAGCCACCACTGCACGCCGCGGGTAACATCGTCAGGATTGGTCAGGTCGATGATCTTGTTCTCGGTTGCGAGCAAGAGTCGCTCATCTGCTTCACAGATATCAGCCAGTTGGCTCATGTGCCACGGATGGTCTTCGTCGACATGGACACCGCTCTCCGTCGCCAACAGATGGAATGGGGCGAGTTTGAGATCGTCGAGCGAGTTGACGGACCAACAGTATTGTCGATAGGCTGTCGTGAACCGGTCGAGATTTGCATTCGTAATCTTGAGACGCTCCAGCACCTCGTTGATCCTACCATCGCCGTTGCCATCGATTCGCTTGGCGGTTTTTTCAAGTAAGCTAACGGCATGCGGCACGGATACCCGGCCAGCAGCGCTGACGGCTGCGTACTGGGACCGCAGCAACTCCTGAGCCTTGGCTGACCACGGCATCAATTCGCAATCGAGGCATGCCCATGCCGTCTTGAACTTATCCCAGAATCTGGTTTTCGACATCGCCGTGATAATTCGGTCGAGCAGCGCAGCTTCGAGTTCAGGATCGTTGAAGAAGCGTCGGCCCGTACGAGTGGTAATGATGCCGGACTCGCCTTCGGTAACACGGAACCGCTCGCGAGCAGCATTGGCGTCCTTACAAACAACGACGACCGCCCGTGATCCCATATGCTTTTCTTCGCAGATGACTTGCGAAACGCCTTGACTGCGGAAGTAGTCGAACGCTTGTGTCGGGTATTCAAGGAATCCGTGTTCAGGGCTGGTCTCGCAGGGAGACATCGTAGGAGGCAAGTAGATCAACCATTTGGGGTTGGCCGCAAAACGGCTCATGACTTCGAGCGCAGCGGTAGCGTTTTCCTCTCGGATCGTAATATTATGGCGCAGCCGTGTCGAAATGATTCTTTTCCCGATTACGTCGTCGGCATCGAGGAGGTCATCCTGAATTTGCTGAGACGTAAGACTTGGTGACTTGTCCTGGTCGGCAAGGAACGGCCGGGCCGGTTCACAGTATGTCCTGTTCGCTTTGACGGAGACAAGTTCCTGCTCGGGGTATCGCAGTGCCGTCAATTTCCCGCCAAAGACACAACCGGTATCGATGTTGATGGTTTTGTTGAGCCACTGCGGTTCGGGAACCGGCGTGTGGCCGTAAACGACCATCGTGGATCCGCGATATTCTGCGGCCCAATTGTGTCTTATCGGCAGGCCAAATTCGTCCGTCTCGCCTGTCGTTTCTCCGTAAAGCGCAAATTCGCGCACCTTGCCGCTGCCCCGTCCCTGCATCTCGGCTTTCATACCAGCGTGGGCGACGACAAGCTTACCGTCATCGAGCACGTAATGGCTCACCAGTCCGTCGATGAAATCAATCACTTGCATTCGGAACGCGGCTTGTTTTTCTTCGGGGATGGACTCGATGTCAGCCAATGACTCGGCCAATCCATGCGTAACACGCACGTCTTTTCCACGTAGCTTCCGTAGCAGCTTCACATCATGGTTGCCCGGCACGCAAAACGCTGATCCTGCTTCGCACATGTTTCGAGCGATACTGAGTGTACCCACGGTTCGTGGGCCACGGTCCACGAGATCGCCGACGAAGACCGCCTTGCGTCCCTCGGGATGCGTGTAGCAGAGCTTGCTCCAGCTCAGATCGTCGCTCAGCAGATCCGACCTAACATATCCCAGTTTGATCAACAGCTCCTCTAGTTCGTCAGCGCAACCATGAACATCTCCAATGATGTCAAACGGTCCATGCTCGGCGCGCTTGTCGTTCCACAGCGGAACTCGCTCGATGGTAACGGCTGTGACTTCCTCGGGTGATTCCAGTACGAAGATGTGGCGGAATCCTTCGCGACTGAGTTTTTTCAACGATTGCCGCAGCTGCGACCGTTGCTGACGGATGACGTGTGGTCCGAATGTGCGATCCGGTCGGTCTTTATTGCGACCATTGCAGAGCTTTTCTGGCAAATCCAAGACGATAGCCACCGGTAGCACATGAAATTCACGGGCCAGCTTCACCAAGGGCTTGCGAGCTTCGGGCTGGACATTTGTGGCGTCGATGACGGTCAGTTTGCCTGCCGCCAACCGCTTCGAGGCGACGAAGTTGAGCACGTCAAAGGCATCATTCGTTGCTGCTTGATCGTTCTCGTTGTCACTCACTAGCCCACGGCAAAAGTCCGAGGATAGCACTTCAGTTTTCAGGAAGTGTGCCTGCGCAAAGGTACTCTTGCCCGCCCCACTGGGACCGATCAGAACGACGAGGCTGAGGTTTGGTATTTGTATTTGCATTTCGTAGTCGCTATTCTTTCGCGTCTCCCGATTTCCTTTCCAATGATGCAACTATCGCTCTGGTATCCTCAACAGAATCAAACCGGCATTCCTTTGTGAGCCAGTCGGGAGCAACTTGATGTTTGTGGAGCCACTGCGCAGCAGACATTCGGCACTGCCCGCACGGAGTTGACGCATAAGCGACGACACCTAACTGTGGCGCATCGGGATTGGGGTTGTTTTTAAGGATCTTAATGACATCAAATAGCATCCAGTGGAGTTCATCTTGATCGCACGGTAGCTCAAGGGCACTCAAAATAGCTTGCTCGTCGCCCTGCTCGTGGTTGTTGATGAGCAGAGCGATAGCCTGATGGCCTCCGCCGCGAAGCTTGCTAAGAGCGAACTGGTGGATCGCTGGGGCGGAATTCTCCTTCAACGCAATGAACGCCCAGCGGCGCACTAGTTCGTCGGTGTGTTGGCAAAGTTCGATTAGGCGAGAATCGAATATGGGCAATGCGCGGTTGGAAAAAATCCGGAGTAAGCAGACCGTTTCCGCCGGCTCTGAGGATGCCCAAAGTTGTTCGAGTACCGTCTCTAAGTCGGAGTCGACGGCTCGCATTCCCCAACCTCGGAAAGAAAAGATTGACGGTTTTTCTTTGCGTACTTCGGAAAGTATGTCTTCGACCGAGACCGACTGCATTCGTTCTTGAAGGTTGGGGTGTGTAGGTTGCTCCCTAGCTTGTGTGTCCAAATCCCAAAGATCTCGAAATCGACGTAGCGCCTTGTCGTCTGAATTGCGAAGGTGTTCACGAACTTCGCTTTCCCCCAGTAGCTTTACGGCCTCATTCACAAAGGTGCCGTCGTACCAATCCCAGTCCCTTTGAAATAGTTCCTCGCCTCGAAGTCGCGCAATGAATTCAAATGCTTTCTGTCCATCCAGCCGGAGGATTTCGGACTCGCCAAGCTCCGGGTAGTCTGTGAATATTCTGTCTTCGACGATTTTGTAAAGTCTGGCGAGGAATGCTTCATCTCTAGAATTAGCGTAGTGATAGCCAAGTCCACATAGCTGGTACGCGCTGCGGGCGTCGGCTAACTCGTAGAGTGCATGGAGAATGGGAACTCGGAAACGATCTTTGGCATCGAGAATCTCGATCATTTGCCAGAGCCACTTCGCTCGACTACCGTCAATTTGCATGTCGTGCCGCTGGTCTTTCAAGCACGCATCCAGCAAAGGCTCATCGGCAAGGCATCCAGCGCTCGCCCATTGCACGGCGCGACCGAGACCTTTTCGTAAAGCGTCGCGCTGCTGGTCGAGCGAGGGCGACCTCGAGGGCGAGAAGTCGATGAACTTCACTGCTGTACCTCCAGCAATCGAGTCTTCAAATCGCTGTGTTCATCCTTCATCCCTCAACCTTCAGCCTTTGAAAGACTCCCATTTGTGTCGGTGGTCCCACCACTTCATCTTCAGCCCCCACGGGAGCAAAACGAACCGAGTAGCCGAAGCGTTCTCCTATCCCGGTCGCCCAAGACTGGAATTCCTGTCGCGTCCACTCGAATCGATGATCCGCATGTCGGAAATTCCCGGCAGGCAGTGTTTCCCACATGACGTTGTACTCGGCGTTAGGCGTCGTCAATACTACTGTTTGCGGCTTGGCATGTTGAAACACAACCCGCTCAAATGCGGACAATCGTGGCGGGTCGAGGTGTTCAATCACTTCGACCACGGCTGCCGCATCGAAGCCCGCCAATCGCTTGTCTCGGTACATCAATGAGCCGTGAATCAGCTTGATCCGTTCGGCCTGGAAGCTCGGCAGATCGTCAATCCTGAGGCGCTTGCTGGCGATCTCCAGTCCCCTTACCGACACATCCATACCCAGGATTTCATCAAACTGTTTGTCCTTGAGCAACTCTCGTAGCAACTTTCCCTCGCCACAGCCAAGATCGACGACTCGCTTTGCGCCCGACGAGCGTAGCGCCGCCATGACAGCGCCGAGTCGCTGGTCGTTCAGCCTGAGCGGCCGCTCAAGCACTTCTTCTGCATGTTGCTGGTCGATGCCCGCAGAAACGCCCGCAGGAACATTGCTGTCGACTTCGATCAATCGGGCGAGGGCTTGGCGAACGAGGCTCGTTTGGAATTTCAAGTAGCGTCTTGCGATTGCATCCTTCTCTGGGTGTGACGACAACCACCCCTTACCCTTGGCCAACAACTTGTCGAGTTCGTCCCGCCCCACGAAGTAATGTTTCTGATTGTCGAAAACCGGTATGAGGACATATAGATGGTTCAGCAACGCCGAGAGCGTCACTGTGCCGGATAGCTTGACTGAGAAGTAAGGACTGTTGCCCCACTCTGGGAACTTTTCGTCGAGCACTCGCCGCTGAGCTCCCACGTGATATCCGAGCGGCTCGAACATCCTTCGCAGGAAATCCTCGCCACCTTTTACAGGCAAGACTTCGATGGTAACTTCCAAAGGCAAGGGCATCTCCGCTAAGTCGGGCCGGTCTTTGCAACGGCCTGCCAGTGCCGATCCGAATACTTGCGCAATCGCCGTACTCATGAACGACGACGCAACATAAGGTCGGTCGTTCACGTAATGTGCCAGCGCAGAGTCATCGCGCCTGCGCCGCCCCCGAGCCATTTCGACAGGATCCACATCGAGCATCAGGCAGGCGGCGCAACGATCTTCATTCGCTTCCGGGTAGAATACGTGGCCACTGCCGAAGCTTAATTCGAACGACTGAAATCTATTTGGATGTTTGCGCAACAAAAATCCCAGATCGGTCGCCGGTTTCCGAGTTGTCGAGATAGTCAGGAGCATTGCTGGTGGGCCTCGTGCCTTCGTGTTCGGTGTCAGCATATTATGACAAACCCGCCCAGCACTGTGGCACTGAGCGAGTCATGGGTTTGGGATTTGCGCGCAATGATATGCTGCAAAGACACTGAATAGTGCTAAGGGTTCGCTTATCTGCTCTCCGTCCACTTCTATGAAACGCCCCCAGCGGGCAGTATCAGAAACTGGGAATTGTCGCTGGATGGCGAGTCTGCAAAGACTCGAGAGCAAGTCGATTTGGGGAATATCCAACTGGAGTAGATGAGGTCGTAAATGAACATCAACACTTCTACGCCGAAACAGTTGGCGGGATTTGAACTTTCATTTGCGGCGATCGCTCGCTTCGTCCAGCTTCCGCTTCGCACGCCAACCGAGGTCGCTGATGGCTTCGACAAAGCTTCCCGACCCGTCCTTTACAAACTCCAGAGTCATCGCATCTTCGATGGTGAAGCAGACGTCTCTGGACTGTGGAAAGAGATTCACTTTGGGAGCATATTCCAGAATCTGAGCCGACAGTTGGTCTCCGT
>CAKQNH010000254.1 GCA_934255105.1 uncultured Pirellulaceae bacterium | reverse complement strand
GGAGTGGGGGGGACCGACGGCGGAGCGTCGGGCCACATTCGATCGGGGAATTCGGCGTTGAGCTCATCGGCGAGTGTCTCGAGCTTGTTTAGCGCTAGACGAAGCGATTCGACGTCACTGCCGAGCACGGCGTCGGCGGCACGGTCGATCTGTTGACGCAGCTCAGACAATTCCTCGGCCGACGTTTGGGCGAGTTCGCCAGCGGGCTGTTGCAAATTGCGTTCAACCAATCGCTCGGTGACTTGAAGTCGCTCAAGCGTTTTATTCTGTTGCATGTGGCGGTAGCTATCGTATAAACGCTGAGCCAGCAAGGGTTCAGTCGCTTCCGCTTCGTTGACCGTTGCCTCCATCTGCTGCAAGAGGTCTTGCAAATCGGCTTGCTGCTCGCGCAGGGCATCGGCAACCTGCCGCTGCCCTGGCTCGTCGCCGCGCAAGCCTGCCGCCGGTCGCTCCGCTGCGTTATCCTGAGGCCCGCCTTTTTGAACCGTCGCGTTCTGGGCCGCTGCGTCCTGAGACGCCGCACCCTGAGGAGCTATGTTCTGCGACGCTGCGTCCTGACGCGTTTCCTGGGTGGGCTTTTCCGCCGTAGAGTCACCACTTGCAGGCGGCGTGTTGGCGAGTTGGCTATTTGGCGGTGGCTGGCTGCTAGGTTGGCCGCGCAATTGTTGGGCAAGCTGACTCTGCTTCTCCTCCATCCCGGCCGCCCGCTGCTGCATCTCCTGCAGCGATTGCTGGAATTGATTGGCGGACTGTTTTCGCAGCGAGTCCTGCAGTTCGCGCATCTGTTGCTCGGCTCGAGCGCCTGCGGCCAATGCTTCACCAGGTTTGTCTTGCCGCAGAGCTTCAGTCGCGCGCTGCATGTTATCGCGGGCCTGCTGCATGTCGGTCTGCGCCTGCTGCATGGATTCGTTGGCAGGATTTTGCATGCGTTCATTGAGCTCATCGCTATCGGCCAACATTTGCTGCTGTTGTTCGCGCAAGCGCTGGAGTCTTCGCTCAAGCTCTGCCTGTTCGTCGGCTGACTGGGCCGCTTGCAACGCGGCCTGGAGCTCGCGCAATTGCTGATTCAAATCCTGTTGACGAGCGGCCAACTCGCGCAGGCGACTGTTGACTTGTCGCATCTCGCTTTGCTGCTCTTGCTCCTGTGACTGAGCTAAACGCTGATCCTCGTAGCGATTTTCGTCGTTGCTGAGCGCCAGTTGCTCAAGTTGAGCTTGTCGCGCCGGTGAGCTTCTGGAAGCGGACTGAGACTGCGGCTGTTGACTGCGCACCACCTGGTGCTCCCGGCTCTGCAATTGCAGAAGAGCTTCATAAGCCGACTGTTCGTGCCCCAGCGCAGCTTGCAGTTCAGCTCGTGCGAGCGTTTGTCGCGTGGTAGTTAGACGGTCGATAGCGGATTGCATGTCCTGCGAGGCTTGCTCCACATATAGTTGTAGCTGTGCGTCTTGAATATCCTCAGCTTTCTCTTGCAGCAATTGCACCGCACTTTTTTGCGATTCGACCAGCAAGTCCAAATCGGCAGATGCTGCGTGAGGTAATTCTGCGCCGGGCTGGGCCCGCATCAGATTCCATGTAGCTACCACAATTTGCTTCTGAAGTTCTACCAACTCTTCGGTCTGTGGGTCGGCGGCCTGTTGTTGCTGTTGCTCGCTGGTCGGCTGCTGTCCCTCGCGAAAAATCTCTTCGAAGGGGCGGACTTCAGCGAAGTAGATATCGCTTACCGTTCGGCGAGATTTTCCGTCGGAGCCAACATCTTCGGCCCACACGTAGTAGGAGAGCAGTTGATTTGGTTGTGCCTCGAGTGCTTCCAAGTCGATGCGCTGAGTAAAAGTCACTTGGCGGTGGTTGGCATCGCGACCATGAGCGTCGTTGACATTTTTGCCGACGCTTTTGCCGACGCTTTCGTCCGCAGTGGCAGCCGAAAGTCTGGCGACTTCCGCTACATCGAAAGCCTTGCCGACGATTTCGATTACCGCTCCGCCGCCGAACTGGTAAGCGAGCCCGCCCGATGTGAGCGCATGATCATCGCTTACCTTGGCTGATACATCGAACTCTTCGAGTGGTGACACGCGCGCATCACCACCTGCGAGCAATTGAATCTTGGCTGGCTCGTTGGGTAGGACTTTGGCTTGCAGCTTGATTTCTCTGGCATTGCTGCGGCCCTGCGCATCGATTAGACGCACGAGCCAGTCCTGGCTTTCTTGAAGCACCAGTGTGCTTTTAACGAGCGTCGGTGCATCTTCATCAGGCACAAGTGGAATTGCTACCCCATCCGCTCCGACCAATTCGGCCGTCGCTACCGCTTTATTTAGCTGCAGCTTCCACGTGACCTGCGTCCCTGCAGGGACCGTGATGCGGCGCGTGTCGAGTAGGCTGCGGTCCGTCTGTCGAGCGTAAGCCGGGTAGACCAAGTCAGCGTCGGCGCGTACTAGCGCCGGCACATCAAAGACTTCCACGCGGTAGACGGAGGTGGTGTGGCTGCCATATTCGATGCGGTAGTCGAGCGGTTCGTTCACACTGGTTAGATATGCTGCAAAGATCGGATCCTCTAGCGAAGGCCGCATGCGCAGTCGCGACTGATGTTCACGAGCACGACCGGTTGCCGCAGCCTGCACCAGCCATACCTCGTCGGGAATCTGCCGATCGAAGCGCGCCGTAACAATTAAACTCGAACCACGCTCAATTTCGGTATTCCCCGGATCGACGATCGGCGCAGTTACCGCAGCCAAGTTGACTGGATTGGCGAGTGCGGGCATCGACTGCAGCTCTTCTGGCGTCGTCCACAGCAGCCATGCAGTTGCCAATAGACACAGCAGTGCTAGCGTCTGAATCGACCAGGCCGTCGCTATACGGCTCGAGGATACGAGCGAGGGCCAGTCGTATTGCACATCGTGGCGGATAGCCTCGGAGACAACGCAGCGCTGTAGATAGCCCAGCGGTCGATCCGGAGAACCGGTAGGGATCTGCGAGGCGGTTAGTAAGCGTTGCTCTAGGTCTGGGAAGCGCTGCTCGATCTGCTGGATGAGGTGTGGATAATTTGGGCGTCGGAATCGAATGATGGCCATCAGCAATAGTGCAATGGTGAGCGTTGCTGCCAGCCCGCCAATCGCTAGCCAATCGCGAAGTGCAGTTTGGCCAACAAATGGATTGTAAAATACCGGCCATTGAGTGCGCAGAGCGATCATTATGAACCCGCCGCAGAGGGTGGCCAGCAGCCATAGCCAAGCCAAGCTCCATCCGGTGCGAACGGATCGCAGACGCTTTGAAACCTTGGCTAAACGCGATTTGATTCTAGGGTCCACAGTTACTCCTTCACTATCAGAACCATCGGAGCACGGACTACGCCAGCGGCGTAGCGTGCGCTTGATGGTTGACGGCCTATTGATCTACACTCAATCTCCTGGGACTGCTGCGACTTGTCGTAGCTTTTACGCAAAGCGTTACCTTAGTCAGTGTTTGACGGTAACGAACCGTGCGAATCAAAGCCATTACTTCAAGGTCTACTCTACCGGTCTACTATACCACTGAATAACTCTCCATCGTCGTGGCTGTTACTGCGTCTGGGCGATGTTCAAAGCTACGACAAGTCGCAGCAGTCCAAAGTTGCTCATCTGCACAACTAACAGCACCTTCATTCAACAGCACCTTCATTCAAGTGTACCTGCACTACATAGCTCGCTTTAGCGCGTTCCATGGCTCTGCCAACCTGCTAACCATGTCTCGAGCATGAGTACGACCAGTCCGCCGACCAACAACCATTGCCATAAACGTTGTTTGCCTTCGAGTTCCTCACGTTTCAGTTGTCTCAGCGATTCACGCCGATGAGCGTCGTTGGCGAGCGGGCCTACGACGATGCCATAGGTTTCCAATTCAGCCAGGTCCAACGGCACCAAGCGACTCTCGCTGGCGGGTAGTTGAATGGCAACCTGCCGGCGATCCTCGCCTGTTTGCAACCAAAACAGTCCAGGCCGCAATAGTTCGATCGAATCATCACTGCGCACAATCAGCGACTCGTCCAGTGGTTGCCCTCGCGCCGTCGTTATGACAGCTTCGTGCGGACCGGTCATGCCGATTCTGTCTCCCACTTCGAAGTGCGTCAGCGATGGGCCGAGATCGTCCTGTGGAGCGAGCATGCCCATTATCAGTGGAATGAATTTGCTGGACAAACCCAAGCCGCTGGCGGTCGGCTGCCAGCCAGAAGTCATGACCCATACGCGGCCCGCGCCGCGTTGAGCCTCTAGGAGCCAAGGGGCTCCATCATCAAAGCCAGCCACGGTTTGCAATTTAGAATCAGCGGGGAGCGTCAAGCGTCGATGAGACCAAAACCGCAGCTTGCTAAAGTCGTTGAAACGCGGATCGGATAGCGGGGAGAATACCGGGTGTGTAAAATCGATGTGCGACAGCAGACTGAAGTCGTCGGAAGAGCGCTCGCTGACACTCAACTGCGGCTCTTGAACCAACGTCCGCAGGAACTCAGCCAAGTCCCTTGGCGACGCGCTGGAGGCACTTCCTTCCTGCATGGGCTGAGACAGACAGATTAGCGCGATCCCACCATCTTCAATGAACTGCTCGATGGCCGGCACCTGTTGCAGCACCGCAACGGTCGGCTCGAGCACCACGGCTCGCAGGTCGGGACTCGTCAATTGCTCGGCCAGCGCATCCGCAGCAATTACTTCTACCGTGCGCCGCGTCCCCGCAGAGCTCAGCGGTGCCTGCTTGAGGAAGTAGCTCAGATCGTCTTCGGGCTGCGATGGCTCTCGTCCACAAAACAGAATCTGCTGCGAAACTTGAGATGGCTCGACCATGTACAGCGTGTTATCTCCATCCCAAGCGTCTCCTTCCAGCACGATTCGATCGGCGGTAGGGGGTCGCGGACTCAGCGGTATCACGCGGACTTGCCCCGGCGGGACTTGCAGGCTGATGCCCTGGCCGGTCAGCGGCCCTTGAGAGTTGGCCCAAGTTACGTTCAAGGGTTTGCCGTCCACGGGTGCATCGCTATCATGCTCGATGCGAACACGCTGCGTTTGAGTGCGGGAGGTGGCTGCAGCATCTGTCGCAGCATTGGAGATGGTTGACTGCGACGCTTCGTCCGCTTCGTCCGCTTCATTCGCGTCATCGAGCAATAGCCCTGGACGCGCGTTGCCGGCCTGGTCGGGTAACACTTGACGGATATCCAACTGGACATTGTCGGGCCACACGAAGCCTTGTAGTCCCTCGAGGCGAATGCCGCTGTGCAGATCGCTGACGAGTACAACCTGGTGTAGAGTGTCGGATGCGATTTGTTCGGAAATGGATTGTGCGGTGAGCAAGTCAGCTAGCGACTTCAGGCCGTCGACCAATGCCGTTGCGTGCCAAGTGGGGCGAAGTTGACCCAGTGTCTCCCGCGCCGCGCGTTGGGTAATATGCGGGGCGGTTGCATGCGCGTCAACTAGCGGCAGATGCGCGGTCAGCTCGCGATCGATCGTATACAGCCCCACTTGGTCGCTGGGCGAAAGATCGGCGAGTACCTGACTGGCGATTCGCTGAGCGTTGGCCCACACGTCAGGCCGCTGCATACTGCCACTGGTGTCGATCAGTAGTGCGATGCTTCGACCGCTGAGGGTGGAATCGCTGAAGCTATCCTGCCGTAGAAATGGACGCGTGAAAGCAGCGGCGATGAGCAGTAGCGCCAGCACTCGTAGCGCCAACAGCCATAGATTGTCCAAGCGACTGCGGCGCGTCAACCGTGGCGGTGACTGCGATAGGAACATCAGCGAACTGAATGACAATTCGCCGCGCGGTTGCCTGCGAATCAAGTGAAAGAGGATTGGGCCAGCCAGAGCCAAGGCGGCCAGCGCATAGAGTGGAGCGAGCAGTCCCATGTCATCCCCTCCTGCTGCGAGAGGAGGATGCGCGACCGAGATTCTTTTGAGTAACGGTGCCGATCAATTCTAGTAGAGCCACATCCAAGGGTTGGTCGATAGTGACAGTGAACAATCGTGCGCCACGCCGCTGGCAGATGTCATTTAACTGCTGTGCATGTTCGTTGAAGCGGGCTCGATATCCGGCGCGGGCATGTTCGGGATCGACGTACATTTCACGCCCCGTCTCTAGATCGCGAATCGTCGAACTGCTCGGCAACTGCAGGTCGATCTCCCCTCGCTCAAGCACTCGCAGAATGAGCACTTGATGCCCGCGACCGCGCAGATATCCCAGGGGCTGGTCCAGGCTCGCGGGGTCGGTCAATAGATCCGAGATGAGGACGACCAAGCCCCGGCGGCGCGACAGCCCAGCCAACTGCGTCAACCCATTGGCCAGTAGCGAATCGCGTCCTTGGCTGGGTCGCTCGAGGACGTGCATCAGTTGTTGCAAATGTCCACGCCGGTGAAGCGGTGGCAGGTAGTCGCTGGACTCGGTTCCGCAGGTGATGACTCCCACGGCATCTCGCTGCAAGTGAAGAAAGTAGGCCAGCGTTGCGGCCAGTGTCTGTGCATACTGGGCTTTGGTAATTTGACCATTGCCATAGGTCATGGAGCGACTGTGGTCGATGGCCAAGTAGCAACGGCGATTGGTTTCGTCTTCGTACTGTTTCACATAGTAGCGATCGGTCCGCGCCATCAATTTCCAGTCTAGGTTGCGTGGATCATCCCCCGGCACATAGGGACGATACTCGGAGAACTCGACGGAAAAGCCATGCAGCGGACTGCGATGCAACCCAGCCGTGAATCCCTCGACGATCGTCTTAGCGCGCATTGTGAGCCCTTGAATCTGCATGATCGCCACGGGATCGATAAACCATCGTTGGCGTGCAGAGTGGGACGCAGAGTGGGCTGTAGTTTGGTTCGCAGACGGGGGCTCGGC
>CAKQNH010000253.1 GCA_934255105.1 uncultured Pirellulaceae bacterium | reverse complement strand
TCACGCAGCCTGGAACGCCGGATGCCATTCAATACGGCGATCTACCCGACCCCACGCTGGCCGACGGTCAAGTGTTAGTGAAAATGGCAGCGGTGTCGGTCAACCCAATCGACACTTACATTCGCGGCGGCGCTAACTACTGGGAGCTGCCCCAGCCGTTTGTCGTCGGCTGCGATCTGGCCGGCAGCGTGGTTGAGGTCGGCGGGGGAGTCAAACAGTTCAAACCCGGCGACCGGGTGTGGGGCAGCAATCAAGGCCTGCTAGGGCGACAGGGGACGTTCTCAGAACTATGTGCCGTCGACGCCCAGTGGCTCTACCCGACTCCGCAGGGGGTGAGCGATTCGACTGCGGCGGCGGTGGCATTGGTCGCTATAACAGCTCACCTGGGTCTATTCCGCGAAGCTCGGCTCAAGTCGGGGCAGACGATTTTCGTGCGCGGCGGGACGGGGGGCGTGGGATCGATGGTGGTGCAAATGGCCAAGGCGGTGGGGGCCAAAGTCATCGCTACGGCTGGGGGCCCACAGAAAGTGGAGCAGTGCCAGCGGTTGGGTGCGGACCATGTGCTGGACTACACGCAAGGGAATCTGCAGCAGCGAGTGCTCGAACTGGCACCGCAGGGAGTGAGCGTCTTTTGGGAAACGCTGCGCGAGCCCGATTTGGATTTTGTGGTCGCAGTTTTGGCGGAGCGGGGGCGGATGATCGTCATGGCTGGCCGCGATGCGCGGCCGGAATTTCCGCTGGGGCCGTTCTATGTCAAGGGTTGTTCCCTGCACGGGTTCGCCATGTTCAAGGCCTCGGCCGCCGAACAGGCATCGTGCGCGTCGGACATCAATCACTGGCTGGCCACCGGCCGACTGAAAGCGGTGGTAGACCGCACGCTGCCGCTGAGTCAGGCCGCCGAGGCGCACCGCCTGCAGGAAGCCCACACGGTTGCCAAACAAAGCTCGCTGACGGGCAAATTGGTGTTGGTGCCGTAGCACTTTCGCCAACGCATTCCGAGCGTAACCTAACCAAAAGTAGAATGGGCACTCCTGCCCGTTTTATACCTCACTCGAGTAGAACGGGCACTCCTGCCCGTTTTATACCTCACTTTGGACCGCAAGCTGGAAGCATACGCACGGGGCTGGGCTTGGCCCAGAGCGATCGATTTTGCTATAGCAAACCATGCGGTATCCCCTGGCGAAATTTGTTCATCCCGGCTTGGCTGGGCTAGCGGTCGCGATGCACCTGCTGCTGCTGATCATCAGCAGTGGCTGCAGCGCCCTGGTTACTCCCCATGCGGGTGCAGCCCAGTCACCCGACAGCCGGTTCGGGCGTTTGATCAATTTCATTACGGGGCCACTGCACAAGCATCCCAGCCACGATCGGTTGTGGCGGCCTGACTTGGCAATTCTGCCCTATGCGGAGATCGAACACGACCGGGTGCAGTTGAAAAATATCCGCGACTGCGTTTACCGTACAGAGGACGATTACGACGTGAGGCATTTCGATCGGCAAATCCTGCTGTCGGATGTTCGCACGATCGATTTCATTGTCGTCCCTTTCGCAAATGCTCCGCTGATTGCGCACACTATGCTCAGCTTTGGCCTGGCCAGTGGAGAGCAGATCGTGTTCTCCGTCGAAGCTCGGCTGGAGACGCATGAAAGCTATGCGCTGGGGGCCAGCACCAACAACGAATACGAATTGATGTGGGTGGTCGGGACGGAGCACGATCTGATCCTGCTGCGAACCGAGGTGCGCAAGGTGGATGTCTACCTCTACCCGATTAGAGCGACACCTGATCAAGTCCAGAAGGTGTTTCTAGCCGCGCTTGCCCGCGTCAATCAAATCTCTCGTCAACCGGAATTCTATGACCTGGTGTCCAACAATTGCACCACCAACATCGTCGATTTGGTCAACCAGATCCGCCCCGGCACACTGATGGGCGATATTCGCATTTTGCTGCCAGGTCAATCAGACCGTTTCGCATATGACCTCGGGCTACTGGCCGCCGAGGGACCTTTTGAGCAGATCAAGGCAGCCAGTAAAATCAATCTGGCCGCCCAGTTGTATGCCGATGATCCCAATTTCTCACAGGCCATTCGGCGACCGCGTTGAGACGTGCCCGTGGGATAAGCTTCCAGCTTGTCGAGCTAACGTGGGATAAGCTTCTAGCTTGTCGAGCTAACGTGGGATAAGCTTCCAGCTTGTCGCGCTGGCGTGGGATAAGCTTCCAGCTTGTCGAGCTGGCGTGGGATAAGCTTCCAGCTTGTCGAGCTAACGTGGGATAAGCTTCCAGCTTGTCGCGCTGAGAACTACAGTTTTCTAAGAAAAACGAGTAGGCACAGTGTCAATAGAGCTAACATGTATGGTCTCTTTCTCAAAGGCAGAAGCTCTGTGGATCGCCCCTGTTGGCGAGCTCGCTTTACCAAGGAGGGAGGACTGATGGTTTGTAGTCTCTCAAGATAAATAAGCTACCACGTTAGCTAGACAAGCTGGAAGCTTATCCCACGTTGACAAGCTAGAAGCTTATCCCACGTTGACAAGCTGGAAGCTTATCCCACGTTGACAAGCTGGAAGCTTATCCCACGTCACAGACGGGGTGGCTGGACGGAGGTTTGGATTTGATCGAGCCGCACTTGGCGTGAATGCCATTCTTGGGCTAATTCCGCTAGTGTGCCAGAGAAGGATTCGCACGGTGTCTCTGCTATGGACGCGTTCACACCCGGAAACGGCTTGGCTGCCGAAACTGCTGCTGGCTTGGCTGCCGAAACCGCCGCTGGCTTGGCAGACGAAACTGCTGCTGGCTTGGCAGGCGAAACTGCTGCTGGATGGGAGGGATGATTCCTGTGGGCTCCGTCACTGCGGATCAGTCGCGCGGGTCCGCCTGCCGTGGGGCGGGTGACTAGCGGAGTTTGCGTGGCCTGCAAATCGTCGATTGGTGGCACGTGATCTCCGATCAATTCTGCAATTCTTTCGGCGATGATCGATGTCAGACGCATCGTACAGGAGTGGGCCGCGATATGGCTGCGGGAGTCGTCATAGCCCACGTTTTGAGCCGCCTGGGTTTGCCACTCGAAGACCTGCTGGTGACGACAGTCCAGAGGAAGGTTCCACGCGTTGTTGCGCTCACGCAATTTGCGCAGTGCAGCGGACATGGCGGGCGGTACTGCTGGGCGATCTCCACAGACCTGCTTGGAGAGCCATAACCAACGATCGCGCGCTACGCGATAAACCAAGTCGCCGCCGCTAGCCGCTTGTTGCAGTTGCAAATCAATTTCATCCCACATCGGCTGGGAAGTTGCCGTCGGCGTGCTGCGCAGAGCGTGAATTGCTATCCGCTGCTGAGTCCTATCGGCCGCACGGTTGGTCTGATCGGAAATTTTCTGCAGCCAACTGTGGACTAACGAATGGTAGTTATCGACCGGCAGCGTCAGGCTGAACTGCGTTCCGCCGCCACTGGGATGTTGCGCGCGCAGTGTGCCTCCCAGAGCATGTACAAGTGTTTTCGCAGTAGTCAGCCCCAGTCCGACACCCGAATTTGTCTGCTGCGAGTGCGAGCGGTTCGCTGGGGTGTGCGGAGTGTTGATCTGCCGCATCAGGTCGCTGGACAGTCCCCGGCCATCGTCTTCGATAGTGACGATCATCTGCTGGGTTACTCGAGTCTGCCAGGCTACGCGCACGCGCACTTCGTTGCCTGGACGGCTAGCTTGAAGTGCATTATCCACCAGATTCAATAGCACTCGCGACAACTGGTTGGCATCTGCATACAACCTGGGGAGGGAGCGATCCCAGCCGATCCATAACAAGCGGACGCCGCGTTGTTTGGCCAATGAATTCAGCAGTGGCTGAACACTCTGCAGCCACTGCTGAGGGTAGAACCGGCGTCGCACGTTAACCGGCTGGCCGTGAGCCAAGCTGTGCTGGAGCAATATCCCCTCCGCCCAGCGATTGGCCTGAGTCAGGCGGAGTTGAGCTTCGCGCAGCAGTTCGCTCTGCTCGGTCGTCCAGCGGACCGCTTGGTGAGCTCCCTGTTCTAGGAGGGAGATAATCTGCTGGGCCACGGCAATCGGCGTACGAATATCGTGTGCCACTTCGGCTAACAAGTGATTCAGAGTGGCTGTTCCGCTAGCGGACTGAGCTGAGTGGCTGGGCGGACTATCGTGCAAACTGCGATGCCAACCAAAATCCTCGCGCCATTGCGGAGCTGTCCGCGGGCTGGGCGTCGCGACGTGCGGGCTATCAAAACGCACATAGGCGGGCGAATTGCCAGGCAAGGTAGATGCGGGGTGGTTCTCCTCCAGCAGCACAAAAGTCTGCCAGGAATGCTGGATCTGCGATGAAATATCGCCAGACCTAGTCGCTGTGGCTGAAGGGACGACGCTACGCGAGCGGACCGAATTCTTACCGGCGTAATTCAGTTGAGCTGACAGAGGCATAACTTTCCATTCCATTGCTGAAGTAGGCAGCGGGCGATCCATTGCTGCGAGTTCTATCCGTCTATGTATCTATCGGCGCGGCAATGTTTTCACTGTGGGCAATGTGGCTACAATGAGTCAAGCTGCCGGGTTGTAGTACCCGACAAACGGACTTTGCCGATTGCATGGGCGAGTCCAGCACGCCAATGCCACTTGGCTCCCTCGCTCAAATATCAAATATATTGAAGAAGCCTATGACTTCCCCTTTCCGCCTGATGTCGTATAACCGCAAGTGGCCGCAGGAGTTTGAACAATCGCGATCGATGCTGCTGTGGGCCAGCCAGGGTTGGATTAGCGAAGTCCAACACATTGGAGGCACGGCCATTGGGGACGGCCTAGCGCAACCCGTGATCGACATGCTGGCCGGTATGGACGAAATGCAGGGCCTGAACGAAGTTGCTGGGCTGCTGGAAGGGCTGAATTACAAACGCATGCCATCTCCCGACTGGTGTGACGACGAGTTGACCGCTTGCCTGCATAAACCACGCACGGGGGAGGTTACGCATACTGTGCTGCTGGTTCGGCGCAACGGGCCGGCTTGGCAGCGCGGGCTGGCGATTCGCGATCATCTGCAGCAGGCCATCGGCGATCGCCAGTTGTTAGAAACGCTCAAACGCGAGCATTTGGTCGACACGTGCGATGCAGTCGAGCGATACGCTGCCGCCAAAAACGACTTTTTCCAAATTCTCCACGATCACTTGAAGTAAACGAAGATGGCCCTCGCCTACTTGGACACGCTCAGCGGCATCGCGGGCGACATGCTGCTCGCTGCTCTAGTTGATGCTGGCGCCGATTCGGCGTACCTCAGCCAACAGATCCGCTCGCTCCCCGGTCTGGAACAGGTGGAACTGGAGTTCAGCCAAACCTTGCGGAATGACTTTCGCGGGCTGCGATTGGATGTCCGACACCCTCCCGAACACGCGCACCGTCGCTTGAGCGATATCGAATCGATGATTGGCAACAGCCAGCTAACGCAGCGCGAATCGGAAATTGCCTTGCGCGTCTTTCGGCGATTGGGAGCGGCCGAAGCCAAAGTACATGGGACGAGCATCGAGCAAGTCCACTTTCATGAAGTGGGAGCCATCGATTCGATCGTCGATATCGTCGGCGTGGCCATCGCTCTGACGCAGTTGGGGATCCGGCGCATCGTGGCAGCGCCTCCGTCGACAGGCACCGGAACGATTCGCATCGCTCATGGTTTGGTCAGTGTGCCTGCGCCGGCGACCATCGAACTGCTGCGCGGGATCCCCGTGCGGGGGTCGTCGATCGCACATGAATTGACGACTCCCACCGGCGCTGCATTCCTGGCTACGCTCGTCGACGGATTCGGCCCCATGCCCGACATGCAGATCGACCGCATCGGATGTGGGGCGGGCCACAAAGAAATCCGCGAACAGGCTAACATCCTGCGGGTGTTGGTAGGTTGCGCTGCGCCAACCGCGCACGATGAAGTAGTGTTGCTGGAAACCAATGTCGATGATGCGAGCGGTGAGCAAATGGGCCACGCTATTGAACAGCTATGGACGCTCCAGCCATTGGATGTTTATACCACTGCGATCGCCATGAAAAAGAATCGGCCAGGGACGCTGCTGTCGGTGCTGGTGCGGCCCGAGCAACGCCGGACGATGGAAGATGCCATCATGCGACATACCGGATCGCTGGGTATCCGGCAGTCGCGTCTGTCCCGTCGGGTAGCAGCGCGCGATTCGCTCCAAGTTTCCACGGTGCTGGGGGCCGCCCGGGTCAAAGTGGCTTGGTTGCCCGGTGCAGAGGGCCAGTCCGAATTGCGCATCACCCCCGAATATGATGACTGCCGCCATCTGTCTCAAATCAGCGGTCAAACCTTGGAGGCTGTCATGCACTTAGTCCGACAAGCGGCCCAGCAGCAACTTGACCAAAATAGTCTGCCTAGCTCGCTGCAGGCAACGGGGCTTAATCTTCCAGTGCAATTCCCACTCGCCAGTCATGATCATTCGCACGATCACTCACATGATCATTCACATGATCATTCACATGATCATTCACATGATCATTCACACGATCACTCGCGAAGACCACCAAAGCCATGAGTGTTGCAGAGCTGGCCTTCGCTCGGCGCGTCGAATCGCCTAAAGGCTAGACTCCAACAAATGCGAAGGCTAACTCGCAAAACTTTGGCTCATGCCAGACAAGCTGGCATGGGGCCGATGCTTTTGAGATGAAGAGTAGAGACGGGCAGGAGCGCCTGTTCTACTTCGAAACAGGCAAGAGTGCCCGTTCTACTTCGAAACAGGCAGGAGTGCCCGTTCTACTTCGAAACGGGCAGGAGTGCCGTTTTATACCCCACAACTTTTCACGAGCCTTTTCCCTATCGATTTTCTTGCGTTAGCTCTGCTCGCACTGGATCC